>CAYUYB010000164.1:0-6312 GCA_964449025.1 uncultured Desulfobacteraceae bacterium | reverse complement strand
TCGGCACTCATCCTGTAGTTTGCGAGAAGCGCCCTGTATCTGTTACTGTCAAAACTTCCGTTATACTGGAAGGCGGGGAATTCGATGATCCTATCCCTGATCTCTTTCTCGGTGATATCCAGGCCTGTCTTTTCGGCCTCCCTGCCTATAATCTTCTCCTCAATCAAAGACTCCAACGCCCTGTTTTTTAAATCAAATGCCTCGATGAGATTATCACTCCACATGTCTTGGTACTCCTGTTGAAGACTGGTTAGGATCTCTCTGTAAGCATTTTCATATTCAAGCAGGCTTATAACCTCTCCATCCACTTCAGCGACCTTCGCCCCCTCATCGGTGAAAGAATATCCGAAGTAAAAGATAAACACCAACGCGATGATGCCTATCAAGGTCTTGATAAGCCAGGACTTGGCGTGCTTTCTCATTAAACTAAGCAGCATCAGGCTATTCCTCCCCTATTAAGCATATAAAATTCTCCCTTGTTCTACCGGCCCAAAAACAACATGATTAAAAAAACGATCTCATCCGGTTATCATCACCCCTGACGCGGGCATAAACCTAATATCTTAGACAGGTTTCACCGTCGGTAACATTACCTGCGGCTCGGTAAGGTAAAAGTCTCCCTTTTCTATCCAACCTTTTAGAATATTCGCGATCTCAAGGGCCCTTACATGGGAAGACATCGGTACAGCAGGAATATTCCTCCCATTAAATCTTATAGTCCCGCTTTTGAGTTCCGCGTAGCTTACCCGGCCGAGACTCTTTGCCTGCCCTTTTGGATAATCATGGCCATAATCTATGATTTGAGCAAATATTTCTTCATCCGAAACCCCGGTGTATCCGGCCATCGCCTCGTTCAGTATCGGTATGGGTACACCTATTCCCACGGCCAGAGAACACCCATAGCCCAGCATACTTACACCGGCAATCCATTTGGGATGCATCTCTTTCAGATTCCCCATAACCATCAGTGTGCCCGCGGGACTTAGTGGTACGCCGTTCTTCCGCCTGAGGGCCCCTGGGGCATGTTGAGTGCCCGGGCCAATAATATAGCCCTGAGCACCGCCTAGAAAGATCCGCGTGCCCAGGCCCAAAGTAAGATAATACGGATCATTGAGAAGGGGGCTTAACAGGCCTGAAGTCGAGTAATTGACATTACCCCCCTTAGGTTTCAGGACGCCCATATAGGTGTAAATGGTCTTGGAAGTGAGATTTATGGCGCAGTTGTAATTCTGGTAGGCGTTTCGAGGGTTCAACAACAAGGCGTAAGGCAAATCGGGAAGAGCGACCTTCTTCTCAATCTCCTGGTTAGGATAACAGTCAGTACCATAGCCCGTAGCCTTGATAGTAATCTTCTTACCCTTTACGAGATCATGGATAACGTGTCCGCCGCCATACTTGAATTGACCAGGGTATACCCTGTTAAGGGGATCATCCTCTGCCGGTTCAGCAGCCCCTAAATATATGTCGACAGCAGCCAGCCCACCATAGGCAGGCACGTTGTTCAATAGTACCTTGGATGCCTTGATTGACGGCTTGGATTGACCGAAATTTATGAAAGCCCCTGAGGAGCACATTGGTGCAAAGGTCCCCGTGGTTACCACATCTATCTCTCTAGCCGCCCTTGCCGGACCTTTCCGTTTAACGATCTCCGTCATTTCATCAGCCGTTACAACGACAGCCTTGCCCTCCTTTATCCTCTTGTTTATTTCTTTTATAGTCCTGGTTGCCTTTCCCTTAGCCACCTTTCCTACCTCCCAGTGAAGTGATCCGCCGCCATCAAGGTTTCCCGGGTTGCCGGATATTACTCGTTTGATTACTCGAGCCTAGCGTTCTTTTATATTAGTCCTTGCGTCAAGAGAAGAGCCCGCTGGGTACCGTATGAGTCTAGATGTAATTTATTAACATAAATCTTATGACATGTCATTACAACAAAAAGTTTAAACTTCAGTAATGGTCTATACCCTGCTTGAGCCATAGGGCGACGAATAGCGAAACCCGAACCGAGTCAGGGATATGCAAAGACCTTTAACGCTCGTTGATAATGCACAAATGGATTGTGGGTTCTGGTTTTTGATCTTATCTTGACTTTCTGAATACCTTTCTATAAGTTTAAATTGATCCTTTGATGAAGTTTGACCCTGAACGGCCTATATGGCTAAAACCTTGGAATATTGTGTATGATTAATATGACTAAATAGCACGGTCATCAAACGCAACATCCATGAAAATAACCTCCACCTTGAAGACAAAAAAATGAGGAATCAAATCCAAATAAGAAATCTAACCATTAAAGATAACGGCCCTTTCTTCATAATCGCGGGCCCCTGCGTTATAGAAAATGAAGATATTCCCCTGACGGTAGCAGTCTATCTAAAGGAGCTCAGTGAGTTATTGGATATACCCATTATATTCAAGACCTCCTACGATAAGGCCAACCGTACTTCACTGAAGTCATACCGAGGGCCTGGAATAGATAAGGGCCTAAAAATAATTCAAAAAGTCAAAGATAATACCGGCCTTTCAGTCATATCGGACGTTCATAATACCTCTGAAATCGACAAAGCAGCCAAGGTCCTTGATATTATCCAGATTCCGGCCTTCCTTTGCCGCCAGACAGACCTGCTGCTCGCCGCGGCTCGCACCCATCTCCCCGTCAACATAAAAAAGGGGCAGTTTTTGTCTCCAGCAGAGATGGGGCAGGCCGTTGAGAAGATTACTTCAACAGGCAACAATAATGTCTTGCTTACCGAAAGAGGCACCTTTTTCGGGTATAATAACCTCGTCGTTGATTTTAGGTCCATCCCTGTTATGAAGCGTTTTGGTTTTCCTGTCATATTTGACGCAACACATAGCGTGCAACTGCCAGGTGGCAGCGGCAGCTCTTCCGGTGGAAAGAGGGAGTTTGCACCAACCCTCGCCAAGGCCGCGGTTGCGGCCGGTGCCGACGGAATCTTCATGGAAGTGCATCCTGATCCTGATTCCGCCCTTAGCGACGGCCCCAATTCTATCCCTCTAGACGACATTAAGCCCCTTTTTGCTATGCTTAAAGATATCCACAGCCTGATTAATCAAAACACGCGCAAAGGGCACGGTTAAGCGGAGTTAAAGGAATCCGGGCCAGCATAAAATCTGATTCATCCGGTTAATGAGGGCGGCAATTAATCATGACCGGATAAAGGTCTCGCAAATATCCAGTCACAACCATTCTTTTAAGGACAACGAGCGCATAGCGCATGGCCCAAGCTATAAGGCGCAAGGCACAGGGTGCAGGGCACAAATCTAATTCCCTTTCCTCTTTTAGGGTGGTTTGAGAGGGGATCAGGAGAGAATAGCCGAAAGCTAAAAGCTAATCGCTAATGGCCGATGGGTGTCCTGGTGGTGCAGACCCTGGAAAATCAGACCACTGCAGGCCTCGGGTGGAATTCTTTTGGAGATGTCGTCTTGAAAAGGACACCCGTGACGCCGGATAATCCTAGACATATGTCGCTGGAGCGAAGGGTCGTTCGACAATCCATTCGGTCACAGCTGATTGTCTTCAAGAGGAAGTGCATCAGGATTCAAGGATTCGAGGGCTCAAGGGAAACAATCAAAAACGAAAACACAACACTTGAACCCTTGAATCCCGGGACCCTTGGACCTTTATTTGCTGTCCTTCTAAGAACAGGCGTGACCTTCAGGTCATGCGGTTGAAACCAGTACTTAGGGGATTAATGAAAGGTAAAATCAAAAGGTAAAGGATGTTAAAAGACACGGCATCGCAAATAAAGTTGCTCATCCTTGACGTGGACGGCGTTATGACCGATGGGCAAATTATCTTGAACCACAAGGGCGAAGAGATAAAATCTTTCAATGCAAAGGACGGGCAAGGCCTTAAACTCCTAATGAAAGAGGGCGGGGTGCAGGTGGCCATTGTCACGGGGCGCCGGTCTAAAGCCGTTGATTATCGTTCCCGTGACCTCGGCATCAGCGAGGTTTACCAGGGAGTGGATGACAAGGAATCTTTTTGTATCAGATTACTGCACCAGAAAAGATTAAAAAAGGAACAAGTATGCTGCATCGGCGATGATATCCCCGACATACCCATGTTTGATCATGTCGGTTTCCCTGTCGCGGTGGCTGATGCAGCGCTTGAAGTACGCGAAGCAGCCTGCCATGTTACAAAACATGCGGGTGGCAAGGGTGCCGTCAGGGAAGTCTGTGAACTTATTCTCAAGGCCAAGGGTTCCTGGCCGGGGATTATTTATGAGAAAAGGTAGTGGAGAAAATAGTCTTTGCAGGCGAAAAGATAGTCTGGTATAATTATTGCAGTAATGAAACCTTTAATGAGACATTTACCTATTATGGGTATGGTAGCCTTGCTGGCCGTGGTAGGCTTCTATCTGGTAAAGGCGCCAGATGACAGCCCCGAAGATGCGTCTCCAACTGATACTGTTGAGGACGAGAGTTTCAGACTTAAAAACATACATTATATTCAGGAAAATCCCGATGGAGGCGCAAAATGGATACTTGACGCCGATGAAGTCAGATTTTCAGAAGACAGACAATATATTTCATTTAACAACTTCCATCTTAAACTGGAGCCTGAAAACAATTTTGTCATAGAGTTGGTGGGTAAAAACGGGTCTTATGACAAAATTGCCGATGTGATCAACCTTAGCGGCAACCTGGAAGGACACACCGATAGCGGTTACAGGATAGCTACTGACCGAGTCCTCTACAAACAAAAAAAAGGCCACCTGAATACGGACGGAGCGGTCGAGATAACCGGCCCGTTTTTTTCGGTCACAGGCAACGGTCTCCACGTTAACCTGAACACTGAGACCATAAAAATTATTCACGATACCATAACAGTAATCGAAAGAGGGTCCCTGATTCTATGAACCTCATCTATCCCCGACCGTTTATCATTATGTGGATGATATTTTTCCTAGGCGTTATGTATTCAAACACGGCATACACAAAAGCCACGCAAGAAAGCGGGCTTATCCAATATGAGTATGAGCCCGGATCTATAGTGGTCAGGTCGGACTCTTTTGAAATCGATAACTCACGTCAAGTAGTCATCTTCACGGGTAATGTTGAAGCTTCCAGGGATGATATAAATATTAATTGCCAGAAAATAGAGCTCTATTATGAAAGCATAGCTGGAGATAATGAACCTGAAAAGGGAAGTTTTCGTGTTTTAGAGATCATTGCCACGGAACAAGTCGTGGTCAGCCGCCCTGACGGTGGAACGGCTACGGCCGAAAAAGCTATCTATTACCAAAATGATGAAAAAGTGGTATTAACCGGCAACCCCGTCATCAAGCAGGGTGCCGATCTCGTGGAAGGTTCAAAGATTACACTGTTTTTGAAAGAAGGAAAAAGTTTAGTGGAAGGCAAGGCCAAAGCCATCCTTTTTCCTGATGAAAGTAAATAATAATGGTAGATCAGTTAACTGTCGATACCGAGAGAATACACACCAAGGACCTGGTCAAGAGTTACAAAGGAAGGACTGTGGTGGACAGGGTAAATCTTGACCTCCAACGGAACGAGATAATAGGACTTTTAGGACCAAACGGAGCGGGAAAAACGACCACCTTCTACATGATGATAGGACTTATTATGCCGGATAGCGGGCGGGTCTTTTTAAATAATCAGGATATCTCGGCGGATCCAATGTATCTAAGGGCCAGGAAAGGTATTACCTATCTGCCTCAGGAACCCTCTGTTTTTCGAAAACTCACGGTAGAGGAAAACCTCCTGGCCGTCCTGGAGGGAGTGAATGGCACTTCTTTGGAGATAAGAGAACGGGTAAAAACACTTCTGTCCGATCTAAATATCAGCCATCTAGCCAAGCGCAGGGCCTCATTTCTTTCAGGGGGTGAAAGGCGAAGGCTTGAGATTACAAGGGCCTTGGTTACCGAGCCGAAATTCATGTTGCTTGATGAACCTTTCGCGGGAATCGATCCTCTAATTCTGAACGACATCAAACAGATAATAAGGCGATTGAAGGATCGCGGCATAGGAATCATCATCTCCGATCATAATGTACGGGAGACCCTGGATGTGTGCGACTCCGCATATATTATCCATCAAGGGAAAATCATAGAGTCCGGCACACCGAAAGAGATATTAAACAGTAGGATAGCACGCAGTGCGTATCTGGGTGAAAATTTTAACTTATGAGTCTACTCATTTTTGGCTAAAGAGATAATTTTATGGCCTTACAGCTAAAACAATCCCTAAGCCTGTCCCAGCAACTAATCATGACGCCTCAGTTGCAGCAGGCCATAAAACTACTCCAACTTTCCAGGCTTGAACTCCTTGAAA
>CAYUYB010000163.1:0-6316 GCA_964449025.1 uncultured Desulfobacteraceae bacterium | reverse complement strand
CCAGTACCCCTGGCAGGATGTACCGTTGCGAACAGGAAAGGCGTTACCAAACCCTGGAAAATGAGGCCACGTCCACTGAACGTGATAGATGTTGTCTTGAAAAGAATGCCTGTGACCGGAGGGCCGTTCGACAGGCTCACCCAAGGTCACGGTGGTCTCTTGAAGTCGAAGGGCTACGAAGCCGTTCTGTTGGGCTCACGTCAAAGCCTGCGATCGCTCCTCTGGCTCTACCTGAAAGCTCCCGCAAGGCCTGCTGCGTTCGATACGCGGCCTCACTCGTCGCCCCTTGGAGCTCCTGTTTACTGTACGGGACAGTCATCTAACATCTATATGGCGACCAGGGCTATAGCAAAATCCTGTGCCAATATGAATTATTTGCAGGTTTGATGATGAATTTTGCATAAAGAAATAAGGTGCCACAGAGAGTATCGCGAGGAATTGAGCCGGTCGTGTGGGGCGTGGGAGGGATAATTGAAAGTTACCGCCGCATCCGGCTCTTTAATGGCCGCTGACGGGCTTAAAGAATAATACAGACGAATAACCTACGACTTGTTGCTTGTCACCGAAGGCATCGCCTGAATTCGCATAATGCAATATACGGGCGTGATCCGCCCCATTCGCCTTGGCAAACAAGATAGCTGTTCCGACTCCGCCTCTCGCACACATGGTTGTTTGTAGGTTGGGGATTTCTCTCAAATGCTGATGTTTTTCCAAGTGATCAAAAAGTTTTACCACATCCATCTCCTTCAGCTTTTCCAGAGTGGATCTGTCAATGCTATTTGCCGATTCATAGGGTGGATAATGGGACATATCGGTACTGGCCAGCACAACGATCCTTTTATCGCCGGCCGCTTCTATGATCGCGTCAACAAGTATTCGGCAATTCTCGATGGTTGGATTTCCAAACAGGATAGGAACGATCTTAAAATTTTTCTCCATTACCTGAAGAAAAGGCAGCTGAACCTCTATTGTAGGATCATCGAAATGCATGGATCGATCTGGTCTGATGCCTCTGTTAAACGCATGCATTCCTTCGATCATCTCCCTGTCGACAGGTACCTTACCAAGTGGGGTAAGGAAATAATCAACCGGACACGTAAAAGCGACAGCATTACGGTAAGAGTCGTGACCTATAATCACAATAGTGTCAAATTCTACGCTGGATAACTGTTTAAAGGTATAGGCTGCCACCTCTCCCGAATAGACATACCCCGCGTGAGGCGCTATCGCACCGTATATTTTGCCTTCCACAGAGACTTCAGGGACGGCATCTAGCATCTTAGTTATCGTATTCCGCAACTTAGACGCCGTTCCCGGGTAATAAGACCCTGCCACGCAGGGAGGACGAAGCTCTTCGGCGATTGAATTAGGGACCCAAGATGTCAGGACCATGGATATAATGATAGGGATAAATATGGAGACCAGGGAACTTTTACACATCTTTATCCTCCTTTAAATACCTTGATATATTTTCTCTCCATATCTAAAATCGAATCATCCATTTTTAGCCAGCTATCTGTAATGGATATTTTACAAGGCAAAATCTCCGCATATCAGTCTGGCAGGAGTCGTTTTACGTTTGACATTGATTAAATTTTATAAAAATATCTCAAAAAAGAGGGACGAATTATGATTTCATCCGGAGATATAAAGAGTATATTTAAAATTTCTCACGATGTCCATACTGTTTTCGGGAAGCATCAATAATGGGGACAATGGGGATATGGCCCAGCACTTCGCCTTTTCAGTGGAGGATATTATTATATGATTATCGACTTTCATACCCACATATTCCCTTCCTTTTTCAGGGATGATAGGCATTCGCATTTCAAGGATGAGCCAGGTTTTGAGCTCCTGTACCGTTCACCCGGATCAAAAATGGCTGGCAAAGAGACTCTGATAGACAGCATGGATAAGCTGGGAATCAAAAGGTCTGTGATATTCGGATTCCCTTGGAGAAATAAAGAGCACTATAGACGAAACAATGATTATATTATCGAGTCCGTCATCGAATATCCTGATAGACTAATAGGCTTTTGCTCTTTTGATCCCCTGTCGCCCGGGGCCCCTAAAGAAATAGAAAGGTGCCTTGATGCAGGGCTCGAAGGGGTTGGTGAACTGGCCTTTTATGATTCGGACTTCTCAGCGGATATCATAGAGGCCCTGAATGACATCATGTTGCTATGCGTTCATCGCAACAAACCAATCCTACTCCATACCAACGAGCCTGTTGGCCATAATTATCCCGGGAAACAGCCCTTAACACTCTATGCGCTTTACAATCTTATAAAGAGATATCGATCAAACAGGATTGTCCTTGCACACTGGGGAGGGGGCCTATTCTTCTACAATCTAATGAAAAAGGAGGTGAGAGAGGTCATGACTAATGTATGGTTGGATACTGCGGCTTCGCCATACCTCTACAGGCCCGATATCTACAGAATAGCTGGGGAAATTTCAGGTTTCGACAGGATCTTTTTCGGGTCGGATTTCCCCCTCATAAGCCCTGAACGATACTTTACAGAGATGGAATTAGCCGGCATATCCCGGGAGGCGCTTAAGGGAATAAAAGGTATCAATGCGGCGTCCTTCTTGGGTCTCCCTATTGAATAATCCACTGTTTATAGCGTCCCCCAAAGATCCCTCTATGTCTCCCCATTGACGTTGTAGAGAATAGCGTCCCACCACCTGTCTCCATGAGATAAATGTCAATCGCAGTCCGACTGCTGATGGCCCATCACAGGCAGGCTATAATATCCCACAGGCTAGAAACGCCGCCCAAGAAAATAGTAGAAAAATCTATTTTTATGTCGATAATATCAAACAGTTGGTCCTAATTACTTAATATTGATAAAGATTTAACAGTAGTATTGGGGCCACTTATGCGGTGAAAACGGTAAAGGCAGGCGGCCCCGGGTCAGGCCCAGCCATGACAAAGAAGATTACACAGGTAAGACTGCCCATGAAAGCTGATATCCGGCAAAAAATTCTTGACATAATCTGTATAGTTTTTTAAAAAGCTATATCTATCTGGAAGCAAGGTATTTTATTATGAAGACATTTGTTGCCAAAGAATATCAAGTCAACAAAAAATGGTATGTTGTAAACGCTGAAAACAGGGTATTAGGACGGTTAGCAACCCAGATAGCCACACGTTTGAGGGGGAAGCATAAGCCAATCTTTACTCCCCATGCGGATACCGGGGATTTTATTGTGGTGATTAATGCGGATAAGCTCTCATTGACTGGTTCCAAACGGGACAACAAGGTTTATTACAGACACACAGGTTATATGGGGGGCTTGAAACAGATATCTGCCGGAAAACTGCTCGAAGATGACCCGACTGAGGTCTTGCGCCTCGCTGTCAAGCGGATGCTGCCTAAAAACAGCCTGGGACGCAGGCAATTGAAAAAACTTAAGATATACGCCGGTTTCGATCATCCTCATCAGGCCCAGAAACCGGAGGAGTTGGAGATTTAGGAGGTCTTGAATGGCTGAAGAGGTGTACCACGCCGTCGGCAAGCGAAAAACGGCTATCGCGCGTATCTGGATGAAGCCAGGCAGGGGAGATATACGCATCAACAAGAGGCCTTTTGAAGAGTATTTATCCAGAGAGGCGGATAAGGAAATTATAAAGCAACCCCTTGAAATTACTAATACAAATGACAAATACGATATATCGGTAAGTGTACGGGGCGGGGGCGTTATGGGGCAGGCCGGTGCAATCAGGCACGGGATAAGCCGTACCCTGGTCAATATCAACTCGGAGTTTCGACTCTTGCTGAAAAAGGCGAATCTGTTGACAAGGGATCCGCGAATGAAAGAAAGGAAAAAATACGGGCGTTCCGCTGCCCGGGCACGATTCCAGTATTCAAAACGTTAAAAATTTATACAACAATATAGTGACAACGTTTCATCCGCTTAATCAGTATCAAGGCTTATTATAGGTATCTCAATAGGGCAAGATATCTGGATATCATTAACTAGCGCGCTCATCGATGGGATGAAATTTACGAATTTCGTTATCAAGATAACTAGTTATTAAAATCCCGGGAAGTCGCATTTGACTTCCTTTTTTTTTGAAAGGGCCGATACCCCCTGCCACCAATCCGCTTAACAGAGCCATGAATGAACCAAAAAATATAAGGATGACCCTTGAATATGACGGAACTCGCTACCACGGATGGCAGAGACAGAAGGCCGACATTACCGTCCAAGCGGTCCTGGAAGATAATATCCGTACTATGGTGGGAGAATCGGTCGTGCTTATCGGTTCTGGGAGGACCGACGCCGGTGTGCATGCCCTGAACCAGGTATGTAACTTTATTACAAGATCCGAGATTGAACCTGATTCCCTAAGGCGAGGGCTGAATTCGCTTCTCCCTGATGATATCTTCATAAAACAAATAGAATATGTCCCACTAGATTTTCATTCCCGATACAGCGTAAAAAGCAAGACCTATGAATACAGGATATGGAACGGGAAAGAGCCAAATGTATTTTTACGCAATTATTCCTGGCACATCCGGGAGGATCTGGATATAGACATGATGAAGAAAGCCCTTTCCATGCTAATCGGCACACATGATTTCTCTTTCTTCAAATCAAGCGGTAGCACAAATAGAGATCCTTTCAGGAATATATCGCGGGCAGAACTCCATGGCCCTTTCCAAGGTTTCCTCACGCTCCTTTTGGAAGCAGATGGTTTTTTGAGACATATGGTGCGAAATATCACCGGCACCCTTGTTGACCTCGGAAAAGACAGGCTAACCCTGGAAGGATTTACGGAGATCCTTCGATCACAACAAAGTAACACCCCTATTATAAAGGCTCCTCCTCAGGGCCTTTTTTTAAGGGGTGTTAGATATTAGTGGTTTGGATTGTGGAATTTTTCCCCGGCACTCTTCAAGCTGCGGAGATATTGGTCGGTGTAAACGTCGCCGTTTTACCCCTTCACCTATTGTCCATTAATGATCCAAAATGCGCTTATTACTGGCTGTGATGTGTATGTGCTGGAACGCTGTCATCATCGTCAACTGCGACGGCTATGGCAACTCCCGCCGCCACTACTGCGGCCGCAACTCCCACTATAGCCGCTGTGCTCATCCCTGCAGCACCCCCAGCCCCAGCAGCGCCCGCCGCTGTTGAACTTTCTGCAATGGATACAGAGGAAGTCACGGGAATGAGGATCAAAGACAGCGAAAGTATACCAATAACGATTCTCCACGTAAAACTTTTCTTCTTTTTCATACTAAAACCTCCTGAGTATATTGTTTACCCCTCCCTGCTTTTCCCGTCGAACTTATATTAAATATTAACAAAAGATGCAAGTCAAGCATTTTTTTATCTTTTCTTTCTCTTTTATTTCATCCCATCTGGCCGCCATAAGCCTTCTTCCCATCTATAGCAGGCCAATACGAGCTGGCTTAGCAAGAGGCATAATAATGACCATACGGCAGGCAGCGGCTTGCTGCTTAATAACCGCTGTATGAATCCAAATAATTTAATCTATTCAATCCGAAACAATCCGCCAAAAAGGCGCTTATTACCCGTGTCTGAAACAGTTGATCATCTATAGACATATAGTTTTCATCATTGACAAAAATGCATGTAAAGTTTAACAGACACTATAGCAAAAATCAATTAAATACAACGGTACTTTTAAAAAACAAGGAGGAGGGCCTATGGCAAGAAAGGGCTTACCTATTATCTTATCCATACTCATGTTGGTCCTGTTTCTCTCCGGCTGTAAATCAGGCTCTGGCAGGATTATTCACGGCAGTGCTGCTGTGGAACTGGTCAATTACGTGAATCAGGGCCTTTTGCGCATTGCGGAGCTGGAGAGAAGATCTTTGGAAAGCTATGCCTCTGTTATCGGGGAAAATTACACTACAGACCAAAGGGTATACGAGGAAATGAGAGATTCCGTAATCCCTCTGTATAAAAGGTTCCTTGATGGGTTGAGGAATATAGATCCGCAGAACGAAGAGATAAAAAGGGTGCACGCCATATATATCCGCGGAGCAGACATGATATATGACGGGTTCAAGACCAAGATGCTCGGCATTGAAAAGAAAGACGAAGATATCATTGTTCAGGGGAACCAGAAGATCGTGAAAGGTCGCGAAGATGTGGAACAATGGCGGCTGGAACTCATGGAGTTATATAAAGAACAAGGTGTAGCGGAGATCAAGTAATAACAGGCGCAGGTGTTTCCCAAGGGCTATTATAAAGGACCTTACAACATTATGGGAAAACAGAATAAACACATATTCGTATGCCAGAATTGCGGTTACCAGTCTTTGAAATGGGTAGG
>CAYUYB010000162.1:0-6367 GCA_964449025.1 uncultured Desulfobacteraceae bacterium | reverse complement strand
GGGTGGCACCTTATGCTATTATCTTGCTTCTAATTTTTTCGCCGCTGCAAAGAGAACCCCATGGGCCGAACATCACCAATCTTGCTATAGTTTTATCATCAAGTGTACTCATTTGCCGGATGAGCCATTTTTTGAGATAAGATTAAGACATGCGTTTTAAGACCATAAGCGATGAAAACCCCCTTGTACTCGCGTCCTCTTCTCCCAGAAGAAAGAGGCTCCTGCGGGAGCTGGGACTACCTTTTCGTTTTCTGCCAAGCGATATTCATGAGAAAGCAACAGGGAAGAATCCGGCTGATATCGCCCGTATCCTGGCCCAGCGAAAGGCAATGTACGCCTGCTCAAGGTCCCCGGAGAACTGGATACTGGGTGCGGACACGATAGTGGTTCTACAGGAGACAATACTGGGTAAACCCCTCGATCAGGAGGAAGCAAAGTCCATGCTCGGCATGCTTGGCGGCAGGGAGCATGAGGTGATAACAGGTTTTTCAATAATAGATCCTTCCGGAAGTATCGCCCATACGGGACATGCGAGCACTATGGTGACCATAAAGCAGTTATCCGAAAGAGAGATAATGGCTTATATCGCCACTAAAGAACCGTTTGATAAGGCCGGCGGTTATGCTATCCAGGGAATAGGGGCTTTCATGGTAAAGGGGATAACAGGCTCTTACACCAATGTTGTGGGCTTACCGGTACACGCCTTGATCGAAGCCTTTCTTGCGGTAGGCGCCCTGGATTTCTTCCCCGGTCCGGCGTGAGCGGCCTGTCTGGTTATAGGGCTGTTCGCTTCGGTAAATAAGGAGGCATCGGAAATCCGATGAGTTTGTCAATAAAAAGATTACACTTGATATCCTGTCTTATATTGACGTTCGGGTGCGTTGGCTCGGCTGTTGCCGGCGGCCCGGAAGAGACAAGCGCATCAATTATCGAAAATACGTCCGCTGATGTTGTGCTGCTTATAACTTACGTTTCGCTGGCATTGGGCGTCTCATTTCTCTGTTCCGTGGCTGAAGCGGTTCTATTGAGTGTTACACCGTCATATATCGAGGGGCTCAAAGAAAGGTTGCCCAGCCTCGCTGCGAAGCTGAAACGTCTGAAACAGGATAACTTGGAACAATCGCTCGCGGCGATCTTGACCTTGAACACCATAGCGAATACCCTCGGGGCCATAGGCGCGGGGGCCAAGGCCACGGTCGTCTTTGGAAACGTGTGGTTCGGCCTTTTTTCGGCGGTCATGACATTGATGATCCTTTTTGTCTCCGAGATCGTTCCCAAAACAATAGGCGCTCTCTACTGGTCAAGGCTGGTAAGGCCTATCGCGTTCTTTGTAAACAGCATGATTATAATTCTCTATCCCATTGTGCGGATCGCGGATATGCTGACAAGGGTCATTTCATGCGGGAGGCCGGTGCATATATTCAGCCGGGAGGAGTTTATAGCTATGGCCCGTGTCGGTGAGCAGACCGGGTATATACACGGCGACGAGTCCCGGATCATCCGGAATCTGTTTCGGTTCACTTCATTGACCATAGCGGATATTATGACACCTCGCACCGTAATCTCGGCAATTTCAGAGGATATGACGATTTCGGAGACACTGGACCTGGTAACCAAAACCCCCTTCTCACGTCTCCCTCTTTACAGGAACAACATGGACGACATTACGGGGTTTATCCTCAAAGACGATGTCTTGATATCCAATGCCCAGGGCCGCCATGATGAAAAGGTCAAGACATTGAAGCGGGACATCATTGTGGTTTCGGAATTGATATCATTACCGATCTTGCTGGAAAATTTTCTTCAACACCGTCAACACATCGCCGTAGTCGTAGATGAATACGGGGGGACGAGCGGACTGGTTACACTCGAAGACCTGGTGGAGACATTGATGGGCATGGAGATCACGGATGAAACGGATACCGTGGTGGATATGCGAAAGCTGGCGCGCAGGAGATGGGCGGAACGTGCCAGGACGCTTGGTATCGATGGTGAAGACACAAAAGAGGGGCAAGATTAAGCAGAAGTGTGGTTGAACTGGTTAAAAAACGGGACATGAGAAGGCGCTTTAAACAATGGGTTTACTAAAACCTGATAGCCGACTGTTTATAAAGGAGAAAGACCTTGAATCAAGACAGCCTGAAAAGGCTCCTGGAGGATCTATCCAGCGGAAAGATAACCGTGGATAGCGCGCTTGAACGGTTAAAACATCTCCCTTTTGAGGATATAGGGCTTGCCTGTATCGATCACCACCGTGGCCTGAGGCGCGGGGCGCCCGAGGTGATCTTCGGGGAGGGAAAAGAGGCGGGGGATATTATAGCCATAATGGAGAGGCTGGTTGAGCAGGGTGAAAACATCCTTATCACCCGACTCTCTTCCGAAAAGGCGGAGAAGGTTAAGGAGAGTTTCCCGGAAAGCGTGTACAGCAAAAGGGCAGGGGCCCTGACATTGATGGCCGCAACTCTTAAGGAGTCCGGGAGGGGGACCATAGTGGTGGTAAGCGCCGGCACATCGGATATCCCTGTGGCCGAAGAAGCGGCTATCACCGCGAGATTCATGGGGAATGAGGTAAAAACCATATATGATGTGGGCATTTCAGGGCTCCACAGGGTCCTGGCCCACAGGGAGACCCTGGAGAAGGCCTCTGTGATAATCGTTGTGGCGGGGATGGAAGGCGCCCTGCCCAGCGTTGTGGCAGGGCTGGTGAGCTGTCCCGTTATCGCCGTCCCCACCAGTATAGGTTACGGGGCCAGTTTCAAAGGCATCACGGCCCTGCTCGGCATGCTGAATTCTTGTGCCTCGGGCGTAACGGTTGTTAATATCGATAACGGATTTGGGGCCGGATATGCTGCGGCCGTTATGAACAGGTCCATATACAATGAGTAGGGCGCAAGGCGCGCATAAGCGGCTAGGATCCCTGCCTTATCTCCAGGACCATCCTTTTAAGCTCATGAACCTCCCGTCTTTTGCTGTCATCCCAGCAGGGAAGCAGGGTGTTATTGTGAAACAGGGGTTCGCCTTCAAGGTCATAACCGGAGCAGGCGACGGCCTCTTTCCATAAGGGTGTGTTGGGCAGAGGAGAGTATTCTGCCAGGAAAGGAACGGCCCCCGCGTTGTTAACGAAGGCTATTGTGCGGGATACCGAATCAACTGATTGTCCGGGGAGTCCCACGAGTATGTAGGCGCCGATATCCCTCTTGTCATATTTAGCCATTTGGAGGCTATGAACCGCTTCCTCGAATTCACCTTCGGAGACCTTTTTATCAAGGACGTCATGTTGCGTCATATCGGATGTCTCCAGTCCGAGACGGATGGTCCGGAATCCGGCAGTCCGAAGCAGTTCGGCAATCTCCGGGGAGACCTCCCGCACATGAAGGGCATTGGGGGTATGGAATCTGAGATCCAGCCCCCTTTTTATGAGCCCTTCCAGGATAGGGATGATATGCTGTTCGGAATGGACAAGGAGCGCGTCGTCATAAAAGGCGAAGTCCCTGACCCCGTAATTGCTGTGCCAGAATACTATCTCTTCGACTACCTCCTGAGGATCACGCCTGGAGAATAGGGGATACAAAAACGGGCTTGCACAATAACGGCATCTGTAGGGACAGCCGGTGGAGGTCAATATACATACATATTCCATGTTCCTCAGCATATCAAAGGCCGGGAAGGGGGTACGGGTCTTGTCCATAATAATGTCGGTCGGCACAGGTATCCCGAATCGTCCCATAATATCCAATATGGTTTCCATGTTGTTAAGGGTGACCTCGCTCGCGACGTAATCCGCGCCTGATAATCGGCGGGCGTGTTGAACGCAGAGTCTCGCGTATATCCCCCCTAGGATGACCGGGACATCAGGATGGATCTCTTTTGCCATCTGAATGGCCTCTTTTACACCCGGATACCAGTAAGTCATGAGGGAAGTGATAAGGATAGCGGACGGATCCTTTATCCTTCTCAGATCCTCCAGGAAGAGTTGCCTGGTGATGCCGTACCGGCTGTAGGTCCTGCGGAGGTGTTTCAGGGGGGGCGGTTTCGGGATCTCTTCCTTCCAGAATTTGCCGGTACCGAATGCCCGTCTTACCGGCGCCTTTCTGGACAGGGATCCGGTCATCCCCGGATGATGGACATCCAGGCAATCTATTACATGGGTCTTAAAGCCCAGTTTTCTTAGGTAACCGGCGAGGTAGAGAAGGCCCACGGGCTTGGACCAGAGGTCATACGCCGCGAAGTCGTGTATCCATGGGTTGATGAGGATAATTTCAGGTTCCATGCAAGACCTTTCCCCTGATAATATATAATAAATCGGGGACGTCCATGAAATAATGACTCGACAAATTTATTCTTACGGAAATAATCTTTGTCTATAACCCGCCAAGCCCGAATAGATGAACCAGCCACCTGCATCATATAATAGTGAGAGGGATCGAACGCCGAAATATATTTAGAGTTAATTAAGGATGAAGATAATCTCGTTAAACGTCTTGGAGTCATTATTGATGAAACCTCTACATCGTGTTATGCTTGGTCTTTGCCCTCTAATCACATTCACCTTCTCTTTAGAACTGGTGATCATCCAGTAGCCACTGTCATGCGAAGACTCTTGACGGGTTAGGCTGTTGCGTTTAACCGCCGTTATAAGCGTCATGGGCAGCTTTTTCAGAACAGATACAAATCAATCCTTTGTCAGGAAGATCCTTATTTTAGTGAATTGGTCCGGTATATTCATCTTAATCCTTTAAGGGCGAATCTTGTCGAAGATTATGGAGATCTAGCCAGGTATAAATATTCCGGCCATAGTTTTATTCTCGGGAATGAATGGAATGATTATCAGGATATCGACTATGTGCTGAGTTATTTTAGTAAAACAAAAAAAGCTGCGCAAAGACAACATTAAGAAATATGTATTTGAAGGGATTTCAAAGGGTCGGCCGTCCTGAACTCGTTGGGGGATCTCCTATCAGGAGCTTAGGTGGCTGGTCTGAGGCACGAAATCCAGGGAAAGGTGAAAGAATAAAAGGAGATGAACGTATTTTGGGTGATAGTCAATTTATTTTGGGTACTCTTCAATTTGCAGAGGAGAGGCGCGGGAGGAGATATGAGCTAATAACTCAAGGTTATTATCTTGATGCTTTAGGAAAACGTGTCGGGGGGTTTTTTGATATAGATCCTTTAGAAATATGTTCTCGCGGTAAATATAAGAGGCTTATGAAACCGAGAAGCGTATTTTGTTTTTGGGCAGTCCGTGAATCAGGTGAAACGGCAACATCTTTGTCAAAAAGATTAGGTGTCACACTGCCCAGTATAAGCAAATCAGTATTAGCAGGAAAAAAGATAACAAAAGATATGACGGAATATGTCAATGAAAATGAGACACCCTTTTTCATAAATTAGGCTCTAGACTATCTGCCGAAGGTTCATTGATCCAGACTGCCTTTGGCAGTGAAAGAGGATTTGGTAATTTTCCTTTGAACCGTATCGGGTTTTTAAGGAAAGCCTGTTTTAGTACTTGAGCCCGGAAATCAAAGATACTCTGAGAGATTTGCAGAACCTGGCGAAAATCGCCCGAAACAATTTTTTATGAAACTTGCCATTAAATGATGAAAAAAATTTCATTTATAAAAAGCACTAAGAAATGGAAGTCCTCAAAAACTCTCAGGGTATCCGAATTTTACAATGCTTGAAAACTCCTTTAACCTATTGATTTTTATTGATAATTGCCTCAAAATATGCTATGTCTTTCCTCAAATACCGATTGACAGAAAAGGGGGAAGATATGGGATATAAGAGGATAGGAGAAGAGATCAGTTTCGCTGATTTGGCAATTAGCAAGTCTTTGGAACATAACCGCAGTATTAAATTAATGGATAGGATTAACAGAGTAGTAAGGTGGAGTAACGTAGAGGCCCTTCTTCTGGAATACTATGAAACAGGCAAGACGATAGAAGGGGCAGACGCCTACCCGCCATTGCTTCTCTTAAAATGTTTATTGCTTCAGAAGTGGTTCAGGATCCCGTCTGATCCTGAGCTTGAGAATCAGATAAATGACAGGATATCATTCAAGAAGTTTTTAGGGCTTCCCCCAGATATGCCGTCGCCTGATCATTCTATGTTTTCGAGGTTCAGGAGCAGGTTATCCAAAGAGGCGATGATTAAGTTGAACAATCTAGTGCTGCAGGAGTTTGCGGAGAGGGGATTGAGTATAAATGAAGGAATAGCGGTGGATGCGCGGTTGGTAGCGTCAGCGAGCAAGCCATTGAGCAATGATGAGATAAAGAGAGAGAAGGAAAAGAGGAATAGTCCTGAGGGCAAGGGTTTTGTCGCTGATTATGAGTGGGGCGTAACTGGTTGAGTTGATAAGAATCACCTT
>CAYUYB010000161.1:0-6375 GCA_964449025.1 uncultured Desulfobacteraceae bacterium | reverse complement strand
CCTCCTCCACTCCTCGTCCAGGAGCCATCTCATATGGAAAGGATTGAGACTCGTTACTTCCAGGAAAGAACCCAAGGGTACAAAACCGACATCTTTCATTACAGGCCTTTCGGCAATATCCCCAAGGCTGTGCGACTTATTTAATGTCCACTCCACCCATACCCATTGATCATCAGATTCTCTTCTATAAGCGACGCTGGCGTGCATCCCTTCAGAGGTTACGATCGGCGCATAGACCCTAACCCTGCCCCCGGGAACACCGGCGGTCACGGCAAAGCACATGATAAGAATCGCCCCGTCTTCACAATCTCCTTTCCTTCTCTGAAGGGTTTCCGTGGGCATCGTCCACCGCTCATTCATGTTGAACTGCTTACTATCACTGTAAAACCTGATATTATCTCTCACCCATTTTTCAATCTTTAATACCCTTGTATCATTTGGATCTCTTTCTCTTATTATTTCTTTAACCTGTCTATCTATAGCTGTTTCCGCCCTCAGGTCACCACATAAAAAAAGGGTCAACAAGGGAGTAAAGCAGATCAAAGATCTCCTCATGCTATCGTTCCATGAAATGGTAATGGTTAATGGGCAGTACGGCTCACGGGGATTATATTTTCGAATATCCTAAATTCCAGACCCCAATCCGCCTTTTGCACCCCCTCCTCCAGAAGTCTGCAAAAAGAATGTAATAGCGTGGAATCAAATACGAGTTCTAGCCCTTGTCCCTGATCTGGATGAAGGCACAGTACCTGGGTATTATTAACTCCGGGTTTAATCTGAATCTTGGATACAAGTACCGGTTGCTCTCCTAGAGGCCTTCTGATTCCTGGCTCTTCTATGTATTTCGACTGGAAATCCACACGCGACAAGACCTCTTCATGTTCCAGTGACATTATAGCCTGCCTCGTATGGGAGTCAGCTATAGTAGCTTGCTGAGAGTCGTTGAGCATCCTCTGAAGGGCCTGCCAGAGCAATTTAACGTAGCGGCGAGTGAACCATAGTTTGAATTCCATCCGGTCAGTGGTCCGCAGTCGGAACATCAACCGATCCTCGACAGGGATGAAGGTGATCTGCATCTGGTGAATCTTCTGCTTCATTTCTTTTTCTACCCCGGGTGGTGATGATCAATTTGATTAGAGATGCCTCACCAAAGGTCGCGGCTGTCCATTTGACCCCTTGAGTCCTGTCTTATGGCTCCCTGAAAAGGATTACCGTAACCGGGTGTACCTTGCTTTCCCCGGCGGATATGTCCTCTGGTCCGGTTAAAGCTTATAGAATATTATAAAAAATGACAAGTGATTATTAGATGCACCGTTGATGAGGAAGATTTGGTCGGTTAAGGACTTGACAATCCTTTAGCGAAGGATTATTTTTTTCACCTTAAATTCGACGATATCAACCCCTGATATGAGCCGGTTAACTATCTATTATTTTTGAGGAATGGTATCATGCCTGCGCTCAGGAATAAAAAATATTTCGAGAAATTACTGAACGAACAGCTTCAAACCTTGTTAAAAAGGGACCTTGAGCAACCCATGAGCACCTTTGTGGAAGGATCCGGCCAGTCCCCGGATTTCACTGATCAGGCCACACTGGAATCGGATATAGATATGAACATCCATATGAAAGAAAGGGACAGCAAATTAATCGCCAAAATAAAGGACGCCTTGGAGCGTATCAAAGACGGCACCTATGGTTTTTGCGAAGTATGTGGAGAAAGGATATCTGATCAGCGATTAAAGGCCCGGCCCGTAACCACCGTGTGTCTAGCATGCAAAAAGAAGCAGGAAACCCAGGAGAAACTGAGAGGTCTTTGAGTCTGTAACATTTATTCGGGAATCACTTCAGATCCTCCCGCTAAACAAAACCTTCCATAGCCCCTCTGGCGGTCTCCAAAACACCCTCCGGGAATCCGATTAGATTATAGATACACAGAAATCCCATTAACCATATTAGGACTATTGAAAGCACAAAGAGTACCAAGCCGTATTTTAGAAAATCCATCGGTCGGATCATCTTCTCCCCCGTATCCGGATATATCCCCAAGCCATAAACAATCGCATTATTGGGGGTCCCCACGATCAAAACGTGAGCGAAAGACGTTGCAAAAGCCACGGCCAGACCAACGGCCCAAGGCTCTCCCTGGACACCCGTCATGATACCCAGGGGGATCACAATGGGCCCGAGAAGGGCCGTGGTTCCGGCATCCGACATAACATTTGTCATCAAACCGGAGAGACTGGAAAGCCCCATCCACAGGCCGAGGCCAGAACTCATTCCGAATACTGTTAGGATCTTTAAAAACTCCTGGGCAAGCCAGAGGGCGGCCCCGCTCTCTTTAAGAAGCGCGCCCAGGGTCAAGGCCCCGCAATACATAAACCAGGCATCCCAAGAGATCCCATTCAGGATCTTTTTCCACTCCGTGGTCCTGAAAAGCACCGGGATCAAAAGGGCCAGAAGTGATGGACCTCCCAGTCCCAGGGTCTGTCCCCCCAATATCCATAGTATCAGGATCAATATAAGCATCCCGAATGTTACGTATTCCTGGTAACTCATCCTGCCCATCCTTTTTGTCTCTTCCTTGATCGCCATCAGGCCGGGAGTAAGATCCTTGGTCTTGATGTCTTTCCTGAAAATAACCAGCATATACACGGCTACCACGATCCCCAACACAGGCACCATGGGAAACCCGTATTTCATCCACGTAAAAAAATCCATGGGCACATTATATCCACTCCAGAGCCCCATCATAATGGCATTGCGGCCGCCCGCGGCCGGGCTGCCAACGCCACCCACATTCAGAGCGAAGCAGAGTGAAAGCAACAAGAATTTGGCCAGAGCAGGATCCTGTTCCAATCTCCCGCCCCTGGTCTTAGCCGCGATTGCCCCCATGTAAACCGCGGCCATCACGGGTGTCATGAAGGCGCACACGGCGTGAGCTGAAACAAACGACCCTATCACCGACATGCTGATGCAAAGCACAAAGACAGGCAAAACAAACCCTTGGGTCCAGCCCAGGAGCCAGCTCGCAAGCCGTTTATGGAGCCCCACATCCACCACGGCTACACCCATAGCAAGAATACCCAGCAGAAACATGGGCGCGTCACCGGCAAAGGTCCTACCGATTTCAGCGCTGGGGAGAAGATTCAAAAAATAGGCCAGCGTCGGCATAAGGATACCGGTCAAACCGATGGGTATGGCCTCGGTAGCAAAAAAGATGACGGCCATGGGAATAATCCCCAGCACCATCATTGTCTTCTCAGCCGCGCTCACCGGGTCTTGAGCCAACCCCCATTCTATCATCTTATCCGCGAACCCGTATTTTTGAACTACCTCAATAACGCTTTTGGGCGCGGGCAGGATAAAACCTATCAGAACAAATACAGCCACACCCACACAAATCCATAATATCCTATTTGCCTGGATACTCCCCGCGCTCGAACCGTGTTCAATCTCAAGATCCATAGGATCAGGACCTCCTTTTTGGATCGCTTATCTCATCTTCCAAAACAGCCTTGTGCTGATCAGAGCTGGCAGTATTTCACCATAGTCTGGAAAACCTCTTTGAATACATCCGTAAGCCTTAATATACCGGTAATCTTTCCGCCCTTGGTGACCAGTAGTGATTGATGATGTCCCAGAATAAAACTGTGAATGGCCTCCCTCAAGGGACTGTTCTCCTCTATATATTCGCCTTCCGTGGGAATATACATAAAATCCTTCACCTTGAGCTTTGAGGCCTTCTTGCATATGTCAATAAAAGAGCCCGCCAAAAGGGAGTACTTCTCCATCATTGACTTCAAAAAGTTCCAGCTGAAGCCCGCCTTGGATAGGGATGCCGATTCACTTATCTGATTGTATTTGGGTTCCAGACTCCTCAAGACATCCAGCTGGCTTAGCTTTCCCACTATATTCTCCTTTTCATCATATACCAGAACAGCCCTGTGGAGGTAGGCATACCTCTTGCTGTCAAGTTCCTCCTGGGCCTTCTCCAAGGCAAGTACCGCATCACACAGAGTAGCTTCTTGAGAAACCGTAGCGTATTCATCAAGCGGCACCATAAGATCTTTCACGGTGGTTGTGTCCATACCAATCTCCCCCTAAGATTAATCCTTAATTCATCATGCCAAACATAAAATACCCCTTGAGCTTCAGGATCACAGTCCCGAGTCCTCTTTAAGTTAAACGACAAAACGAAAAAACCTGTGAGAATAAATGCTACAAATTTTATTTTGTTAAATCAATTTAAAATTGATAAAGATATCCTTACTATGCCTGTTGTGCTTTTTCCGATCACATTAAAAGCGTCCTCTGTTCGTAGTTTACGATCATCAGTTTCTATTGACATACATAATCAGGATATATTATCTATTTGCGTGTACCTTCTTTATTAAGCACATTCTTATTACAGGAGGTTTAGGATGCCCACTTACGATTTCAAATGTGAAAAGTGCAATAAGAAATTTACCCTTAAGTTGAGTATCGCGGAATATGAAACAAAGAAAATCAGGTGCCCTAAATGTAAAAGCACCAGGGTCAAACAGCAGATTGTCCCTTTTCAGATTATTACTTCCAGCAAGAGCTGACAGGATATAGGATATGGAATGCCCACATTGTGGTCAGGAGATCCATGGAAAGAAATGCCCGCACTGTGGAAGAGATATCCCTCTGGAGAGCCGTTACTGCATGATCTGTGGCGGCATTATCGGAGACAGCATTGATGACTTATCAGGGGATGATGGCGGTTTTGATCTGGAAAATAGGATCCTGTGTCCGGACGGTACCTGCACGGGCATTATAATTAATGGCAGATGCACGGAGTGCGGGAGGCCTTACAAGGAAGAAAAATAGGCAAAAAAACCATGTATGAACTAAAGACAATTTCCCAGTTCGCAGCTGCGCACCAGTTAAAAAACACTGGAGGAAAATGCGAAAACCTTCACGGCCATAACTGGAAGGTAGAGACCAGTGTTAAGGGCGACGCACTGGACGATAACGGTCTTCTTCTCGATTTCAAGGTTATTAAAGAGGCCGTGGATAAGATCGTGGAAGGTCTGGATCACACATTCCTGAATGAGCTTGAATATTTTAAAAAAATGAATCCATCCTCCGAGAACATCGCCCGGTATATCTATGACCGCCTGGCCGAAACCCTGAACACCGGGAATCGAAAAGTCAGCAAGGTAACTGTGTGGGAATCGGATTCAGCCTGCGCCACGTATACAACCTCCTGATCAGAAGGGGTATTTCCTCCTTATTATGAATGTAATAGTCTTCATCCCGTCCAGATATAACTCGACACGCTTTCCGGGCAAACCCCTGGCCCCCATAGCCGGGGAACCCATGATCCGTCATGTATACCGGTGCGCTGCGTCATGCCCTGATGCTTCTGAGATATACGTGGCTACGGATGATGAAAGGATATTCCGATACGTTGAGGATTTCGGGGGCAACGCCCTTATGACGGGCACAGAACACCCTTCCGGCACGGACCGCATAGCCGGGGCGGTTAAAAAGATGGATCTGGACGAAGACGATATCATAGTAAACATCCAAGGGGATCAGCCGTTTTTTGATCCTTACCTGATCTCGGACATGATCGCCCCTCTTATCACCGACCGCAATATTCCCATGAGCACACTGAAATACAGGATAACTGGCAGGGAGGAGATTGAAAACACCAATATTGTCAAAGTTGTCACGGATAAAGATGGATTCGCCCTTTATTTTTCCAGATATCCTATCCCCTTTTTCAGGGATGGGGAGAGATCAGGACCATATTACAAACATCTGGGATTCTATGCCTTTCGCAAGGATTTTCTGATAGAGTTCAGCAGCCTGCCTGTGGGGGTCCTTGAGGTCGCTGAAAAGCTCGAACAGCTAAGGGCCCTTGAAAACGGTTTTAAGATTAAGGTGGTGGAAACCGACTCCGATTCCCCTGAAGTGGATACTCCCGGAGATATAATCAGAGTCGAACGGAAAATAAGTGGGTCCCAGAAATGAATGATAAAAGAGTCTGGAGGTTAATTCCTCCCTCCCCTAAATCATCTCAACTGGCCCTTGAAGCAGGCATCACTCCATTAAAGGCGCAACTGCTTTTAAACCGCGGGGTCAAGGATGCCGATGCCGCGGCGTCTTTTCTCTCGCCGAGGCTGTCCGACCTGATGGATCCCATGCTCCTGAAAGATATGGACCTTGCGGTTGACTTAATCACCAATGCCATACAGAGCCATGAACACATCGCAGTCTACGGCGACTATGACGCGGACGGTATTACCGCCACTGCCCTTCTGCTGAATCTTTTCTCCGAACTCGGTGTACCTTTGGCCTGGTATATCCCGAACAGGCTCGAAGAAGGGTACAGTCTCAATTGCC
>CAYUYB010000160.1:0-6381 GCA_964449025.1 uncultured Desulfobacteraceae bacterium | reverse complement strand
TGTAAAATCGAATATCAGTCCGAACGATGCGATAGACCCTTTAACTGTAGCAGAAAGATTAGGCTGTGAAGTACGATTCATGTCAGTTCCATCCCTTGAGGGTATTTATTCCCCTACTCCTAGGCCAGTTATCGTTCTCGGGTCAGAGCGTCCAGCGGGTAGACGAGCATTTACTTGTGCGCACGAAATAGGTCACCATGAATTCAAACATGGTACCCGTATTGATCAATTCGTTAATGATAATACTCCTGAAAATAATGACCCTGATGAATTTACTGCAAACATGTTCGCTGCGTTCCTATTGATGCCTAAAAGTATGATACAGAAGGTGCTTAAGGATCGACAGATTCAGTCACAAAGCATAAAACCAATGCAAATTTTTCGGATAGCATCCCATCTATATGTTGGCTATGGAACTTTAATTAATCACATGACATGGACTCTAAATTTAATAGAAAAGCAACAATACAAAAAGCTACTCCGTACTCAACCTAAGGAGCTAAAAGCAGTGTTCGGGGGATCTCCTCAAAGTGAAGTTATCACTGTTGATGAACTGTGGAAAGATCGCCCAGTTGATTTAGAGAAAGGAGATACCTTAGTTATTCATAGTGGTGCTATCATTGATGAAACTACACATCTATCATTCGTTGGGACTGTAGATCGAGAAAAAATATACACTGCTGTTTCAAGAGGCTACGCTCGGGCATTTAATGCAGTTGGTAATTGGGCTGTAAATATTCGTATAACGTCAAAACATTATCAGGGATTGGCAAAATATCGATTTTATCCGGACTCTGAGGAGGATAAATAATGGCATTAGACAAATCACCTATAACAATATCGGGCAATAATCTATCGGATGCATGGGCTAAGACTTTCTTGATGAGCTATGACACGTCACAAGGGATTATAGCACCTGGAATTATCACTTTCCCTATAGATGAAGAAAATCCTGAGTGGACACTAGAGACTCCCGGAATTCGAGATGCACTGGAAAAACAACTTGATGCATTCGATATTTCCTCTATAAATCAAAGTAATATTGAAACTGTCGCTGGAACAATCTTTCCTGAAGCAATTTGGAAAAGATGCGGAGGAGATCGTGATAAACTCCGAGACACATATCTAAAGATGTGGCCACAAATAGAAAAATGTAAACAAAACAAGTGGGGAACATATTTTAAGCGGCTAGTAGCTTTTGGTGATAAAGAAGTTAACCAGCTAGGGGCGATATTAGAAGAGTGGATTCGCACAGATAAAAAATGCAGACGAAGCGCCCTTCAAGCAGGCATATTCGATCCCACAAGAGATCACAGATCTGGGCCTTATCTTGGTTTTCCGTGCCTCCAGCAAGTCGTTTTCCATCCAATTGGGTCAAAAGGTAGAGGCGGTCTGAAAGTTTTAGCCCTCTATGCAAATCAACTACTAATCGAAAAAGCTTATGGCAACTACCTTGGATTATATCGTTTGGGTAAATTTATGGCGAGTGAGATGGATTTAACTCTCAAGAGAGTAACTTGTATCGCAACTAACCTGAAAAGGAGTGAAAACCGTAATAAAGGTGATTTCACGGAATTGGTTTCTCAACTTAGAGAGGAACTCAGAAATGAAAATTAGTACTGAAATATTAACCCAAGGAAGATTGTTTGTATTTGAGGGATCTGATGGTGTAGGCAAATCAACTATCTCAGCGGAGGTGGCTAAACATTTAAGTAAAA
Organism: uncultured Desulfobacteraceae bacterium; assembly: GCA_964449025.1. Lineage (GTDB taxonomy): Bacteria > Desulfobacterota > DSM-4660 > Desulfatiglandales > HGW-15 > CAYUYB01. The sequence continues at coordinate 4,663 of CAYUYB010000160.1, read as the reverse complement.
ATGGATTTGATATACTTCTGTTAAGCTTTCCTGGCAAAGAACCCAATTCATTGGGGGATTTGGTTTATAAAATACATCATAAAGAATTAGAAGTTGATAACATTTCAGCTGCAAGCCTGCAAACTTTGCATATTGCTGCACACATAGATTGTATTGAGAATTATATTCGTCCTGCTATAGAAGCTAAGAAAACTATAATACTCGACCGATATTGGTGGTCAACAGTGGTGTATGGAGTTGCTTCAGGTATTCCCCGAACAATACTAGATTCAATGATAAGTATTGAAAAAAAGTTCTGGGGAAACATACAGCCTGAAAGACTTTTCTTAGTTACACGTCATGAACCATTCCGTGCAGAATTAGATAGTAAATCATGGGCTAGAGTTTGTAATGCATATCAAAACCTTTATGATATAGAAGAAAATTATTACCCTATTAGTATTATTGAGAACTCAAAATCGCTGAAGAGTATAGTCAATAATATTATCAGAACTATTAACAATGGTAGCGCTAGTAAATATAGACGAAAGCCCAAACAGAAAAATTTTAAATTTCCCTCAGTAAAAAATAAAAAATATATTACAAATAATCATTGGCTTCCCACAAAGCTAACTGAGGTATTTGATACATACTGGCGATTCGCAGCTGAAAGGCAATCTATCTTCTTCAAACGTCTTAAAGGAGAAAAGTCACCTTGGACCGAAGACCACATATTACAGAATTTTAAATTCACAAATGCATTTCGAGCTTCAGATAGAGTCAGCCAGTATCTAATAAAAAATGTAATATACGAAGGTGACAATGCTCATGATGAAGTATTTTTCAGAATCATTCTTTTTAAAACGTTCAATAAGATTGAGACATGGGAACTACTTAAAGAGAAAGTCGGTCAGATCTCATGGAAAGAATTTGACTTTAAGAAGTACAATTCTATTCTAACTAAAGCCAAGGCTGTAAAACAAAGTATCTATTCAGGGGCGTACATTATGCCATCCGGTGGTAAAGCTTTTAAACATAACACAAAACATAGTAATCATTTAAAGCTTCTTGAAAAAATGATGAAGGATAATCTACCCTCCAAAATTTGCGACACAACATCCATGCAACAAGTCTTTGATCTATTACGCAGTTACCCTATGATTGGTCATTTCTTGGCATACCAATATGCTATAGATATCAACTATAGCGAACTTACAAATTTCAGTGAGATGTCATTTGTTGTTCCTGGGCCTGGTGCTCGTGATGGTTTAAGAAAATGTTTCTCAGATACAGGAGGGTTAACTGAAGTTGACTTGATCAGACTCGTAGCTGAGCGACAAGAGGATGAATTTAAAAGACTTGGACTGGATTTCCAAAACCTATGGGGAAGAAAGCTACAACTCATTGATTGTCAGAACCTTTTTTGTGAAGTCGATAAATACTCAAGAGTAGCACATCCTGAGATCAACGGAGTTTCAGGGAGGAACAAAATAAAGCAGAGGTTCCGTGTTTTTGAGGAACAAATTAATTTTTTTTATCCTCCAAAGTGGAATATTAACGAAAAAGTTTCGAAGACTATTAAAGAGTCTTCAGGTATCAAAAAATGATAAACACTTTGCTGCCTCTTAAGGAAATAAAATTTGAAGTAACCCATGATTGCCTGCTAAACTGTGTACACTGCTCAAGCAATTCCATAGCAGTGTCAGATAAAACAATGGACTGGGTGAGATTTAATAGGGTTCTAAATGAGGCAAAAGATCTTGGATTGAATAAGGTTGCTTTTTCTGGTGGTGAACCGCTACTCTGGAGCCATATTGAAGATGCAACCTCTGCATCTATAAATCTTGGAATCAATACTATTTTATATACTACAGGTAATGCTCCAAATGCAGAAGTAATAATTAAAAAGCTTCATGATGTGGGTCTAAACCAAGTTGTATTTAGTGTTTATAGTGCTAATTCAAATGAGCATGAGAAGGTAACAAATTATAAAGGGAGCTTCGATCAGACTGTCGAAATTGCTAAGTATTGTTCAAATATTGGTCTCAATACTGAATTCCATTTCGTCCCCCTTTCTTGGAATTATAAACTACTCCCTGAAGTTATAAATCTTGCATCCAGAATAGGAGTAAATCGAACAAGCATTCTAAGGCTGGTACCTCAGGGAAGGGCCAAAGATATAAGAGGTGGTCAACTAAATCATTCCCAAAATGTAGAGCTACGTGAAATGATATTAAAGTTACGTAATGATGGAAACGATATAAGATTGGGTTCTCCTTATAATTTTTTAATGCTTAGTAAGAATTCTCAATGCCAATGCGGTATTGACAGGATGACTATTGGACCAGATTTTAGGATATTTCCCTGCGATGCATTCAAGCATATAATCCCAGAAGATATTGGAGAAAGCAGTGACTACTCAAATCTCAAAAATCATTCTTTGAAGGAATGTTGGGAGGGGTCAACATATTTTCAGTCGATAAGAAACTATTTAATGTCAGGATTCGCGACTGAATGCATGACTTGTTCAAAATTACAGGAATGTAAGTCCGGGTGTCTAGCTCAAAAATTCTATGCTTATGGTACCTTACTAAAAGCACCTGATCCAATGTGTCTTTTTCGTAAGCAAATTAACCGAGATAGATAGTCATAGTTATATGTATGTATAATAAATCAATTTCCTGTATCCTGTTTCCATAATGCGTGTTTATACCACGCAATTGCGTGGTTTTTCCACTCAAAAATTACATAGGCCTGTGTTTATCCATAAAGTGAAGCAATAACTTGTTTGAAAAGCTATTAATACGTCTGAGGCGCATAAATCCGTTGTTCCTGAAATGATAAAATTTTTTTATGTTTAAGACTTTTTTAGAGAAAATTCAAGAGCAATTTCAATTAACTGTAATTGTTAATTAAATCATTCAGTATTCAGATTTATAACAAAACAGGGTCAGGTCTGGACGGGACAGTTTACATTGATCAATGCCCAAAAACAAATGGATTCTCCGATTCATTCTTTCCATTCTCCCTATAAGTCTACTTCGGATAGGATGTCAGAAGCCTCTCGGGCATGCTGCCCTCGCTCAGGATAACACGCTTGCTTAAGAAAAAAAAGGATCAGTTCTTGACTCTTGACAGCTATCAATCCTCATAGATCAAAAACAACAGGATTCTCCGGGTTCATCTTCACTTAAAGCTTCCGCTTTCGCATTAAAACTACGTGACTATATCTCTATTTCTCTTTTAAACGTTTCTTTTTTACGGGAGGAAGAAAATTATTGCTGGTAACAACACTCCTCCCCAATTCTTTTTCGGTTTCTCTTCTTGCTGTTCCGGCTACTCCTCCGCCTCGTCTTGCGACCTTTTTGCTTTTTATAAAGGTTTCAGGTTTTTCTTCCTGGGAAATTTCTGTTGTCACCCTTTCTCCAAGCATCGTAAAAATCAGCTCAAGGTCTGTCATATGATCCCGCAGGTTCTGATTTTTCCTGGTGAGACCCTTCAGATTTTTGTATTCCGAAGGAGTTATGCCGAAGGTCGCCTTTGATATTTCTGCTGTGAGAATTGCGTAATCATTTTCGCTTTCGATACCCCGCTCCTTCCACTCATCTGTAAGATTTTGGCGTATTGCAATCCCCCGCAGCCTTTTATCTATCCAGTCCTTTGGGTAACCTTTGAGTTCATATAGCTCTTTCATTCTTTCCTGGGCAAGTTCAGGATTTTCAATTTCCTGTATGCGGTCATAACCAACCTGAGCCAGCCATTGCTTGAAAGGCTCAGCTTTTGGTGATGGAATAGACTGGATAATACGAAACATGGTTTTAGTATTTGCACAGTCGGTTCTGTACTTTTTCCCGTCAGAGGCCTCTAATTTCAGTTCGTGACAAGATGTCACGACCTCACTTCCTTTAATACGAAAGTGATACGAGAGGAAAAGGAAAATGACAACTCATAGATGGTGTGAATATTGTGGGAGCCAGATGGTTGCCACAACTGGAGGGTGGTATTGTCCTTGTTGTGGTAGAACAACATCGGGAAACTAACCCTCCCCGCCGAGGGGCGGGAAAGGAGAGAGTGATATGTTAATGCAAATACACTGGCAAAACAAGAAAGACTCCCTTGATACCGATATGCGAGCACAGAGAGAGATTAATTCCAAAGAGGAAATGAGGGAATTTATAAGAGACGCGTGGATAACCCAACCACCACCGGAGGGTTATGAGTTTTTAATGGTCGAAGAGGGGTCTGAATTGTTTGTAATGATGAAGGGGGAGAGTGATATGGAGAGACCAAATTTAGAAATGTTAAGATCATTATCTAATTCTATTGCCTTAGCCATTGCCTATATGGACGACCTCGAATCCAAGCTCAAGGAAACGGAGGTAAAGATAGGGGGTGCAATAAGTATCTTAATAAGAGCAAAAAAATATCTAGACACTTCTGACTTTAGTTCTGATTTAAAATTAGCTGAAGCAGTAGAGGGAATTGGACAAGCCATCAAAGTCCTCAAGGAATAGGGCAATAAAAAAGGGGCGGGAAAGGAGAGATTATGACAAATGCTGAATTATATTACATAAGGAAACTTTTGGTTGATGGGCTTATTCAATCAATGGAAAAGCCACCTAAAAATTGGGTAGTGGGTCAGTTTGAAAAATAATAATCTTGAAATGCTTGACCGCTTATGTTA
>CAYUYB010000159.1:0-6396 GCA_964449025.1 uncultured Desulfobacteraceae bacterium | reverse complement strand
CTAAGGGCGGATATCGGCGCAAAGGGTCGTGAACTGGCAAAGGGACTGACCTGGGATGAGACAGCTCAAGACACTCTGGCCGTATATTATAGAATCGTGCGCCTAAAAGAATCAGATTACGTAAAGGAGTAAAAGATTAAACCTTATTATAGGCACCTTAATGGCCCATGGGCTATATAGCGCGAAGTGTTTAGATAATTATTGCTGAGAGCACTTATTAACTGGGTGAACAGAAAAATTTGGGGGTTGGCAGATTAAGGGCTGGATAGATATCAGGATAACTTATGTCCTGTAACAGAAAACGGAAGGGCGGGGTATTGTATGGGCAATACACCGCCCTTGCAGTTTCCAGCCATCAGTGACATTTTTCGGCCGTTATGAATTTGCCGTCAGCGTCTGGTCTTGCAATATTTGATTTTTGGGCAGGGGCCTATATCCCTTCGTTAAGGCAGGTCAGATTACTCTTCGCCCTTTTTTTCTTCTCCTTCGGACTTAAAAAACACCGCCAATGCGATAGCAATCAATGCCAGATTGGTGGAACCATAGGAGAACCCCTCGGCTGTTACCCCGGCGATCGGACCTCCAACCAAAGAAGAAATCACAGCCAACACAAAACCCAAAGCTGAAAGACAGATCAATACAATCCCTGTGGCACGCATAATTATCCTCCTTTCCCCCTTTGATTTGTTTAATTTTATTTCGGAAGACCCTTAGTCCCAAGTCCTTGATGTCTGTTCGGTTTCACGGAAGCGAAAGTATACCAGGAAACCTTATATGCCCGCGGAAAAAACGTTCCAGTGAGGTCTATATGTCCATACAACTTGGGATTCTAATTTACCGCGTCCTTTAAGGCCTTGCCCGCCGTAAATTTGGGGACATTTTTGGCCTTAATTTTGATAGCTTCGCCTGTCTGTGGGTTCCTACCTGTCCTGGCTTTTCTTTTACCGACTTTGAATGTGCCGAACCCCACCAAAGCTACAGAGTCCTTCCTTTTCAATGCCTTGGTAATAGCCGAAAAAACACAGTCCACCGCTGCCTGCGCATGTTTTTTACTGCATACAACCTTTGCCACTTCATTAACCAGATCTCCTTTGTTCATACCAAACCCTCCTTGTCAAAAGTGTTATAGATGACCTCGACCATAGGACGAAGCGTGATAAAAGCGCTGAAGACATTCACCAGCCGGAATTGCCCGTAATGATAAAATGGGGCGATCCCGCCTTGCACAATCCTGCTCATTTGTGAATATTAAATAAAATTATTTACATTTACAACTACAAATATCAAGGATTTTCATTTTTTTGCCATGCATTCGGGCATCCTGAAAGGCGGCTTTTTATCTTTCCTTTAAGAGTTTCGATCTTTTTCATCTTTAGTTTCACTGGGCAACGGAGAACTGCTCCAATAAAGGCCTAATGGTAAAAACAGGATCGAGGCCAGCAGGATTTGAGAGGGCTTGGCAGATATGGCTACTTATTCATGGCCTTTACCTGCCTTTGGATAATAGGCGCAAATAATGTCTGTGTCAATGAAAATGCGGGGCGAGTGCCTAAATGAGGCAATTCGACGGGGTATTTTGACCTTTAGCCGCTGTTGGTTTTTGGGAAAAATTTTCGATAATCAAAGACATAGAACCAGTTTGCCATATTTGGCCTTTATATATCCGCGGCAGTATTGTATAAGAACACCGACGGTTTTATTATAGAGAAAAGAGGCATGCCTGCGGATCCTCGATAAGGTAGTTCCGCTAAGTGAAATGGAGATAAGAAAGGTAAGACATATTTTGTGTGCCAAGATCAATTATAAAGACGTTCTTAATGCCTCCCAGCTGGAGGCGGTGAATACCCTCGAAGGCCCTGTGATTGTAATCGCCGGAGCCGGCAGTGGTAAGACTAGGACCCTTGTTTACAGGGTAGCTAGGATTGTAGAGGATGGTGTTTCTCCTGAGAATATCCTCCTGCTTACATTTACCAGAAAAGCTGCGGAGGAAATGCTGGAAAGGGCTGCCGGACTGGCTGATGAAAGATGCATAAACGTATCAGGCGGGACCTTTCATTCTCTCGCGCACCGGGTATTGAGGACCCATGCAAGTATTCTGGGTTTTGATGACTCTTTTACTGTCCTCGACAGACAGGATATGGAAGAGATTATTGAATCTATGATAAAAGAGGTGCCGCCTGGCAGGGGGGCAACAAGGTTTCCAAAACGTGCGACACTAGCATCTATCTATAGCAAGGCAGCCAACCTGGAAAAATCCGTTGAATCCCTGATGATGGAGGAATATGACCATTTCCTGGAACATACCCCACATGTTATGAGGATTTTACGACTTTATAAGGAGTATAAGATAAAGAATCAACTGATGGATTACGATGATCTCCTCATTTTTTTCAGGCAGATTCTCTCAGAAAATGAGGGGATCCGGTTGGAACTTGCCAGGCGATACCGCTACCTTATGGTAGACGAATATCAGGATACCAACGGCATACAGGCCGACATTGTGAAGTGGCTTTCTTTAGATCACCGCAATGTAATGGTTGTCGGTGATGACTCACAATCCATATATTCTTTTCGCGGGGCCAACTATAGAAATATGTTTGAGTTCCCCAAGCTGTTCCCTGACGCCAGGATCATAAAGCTTGAACAGAATTACCGGTCGACTCAGCCCATACTATCTCTCACCAATGCTATTATGGATCAGGCCTCTGAGAAATATACCAAGTGTCTGTTTACGGAGAGAGAGGGCGGTGAAAAGCCCAAACTTATTGATCTGCGTACAGATCCTGAACAGGCCATGTTCATATCACAAGCCGTAGAGGAATATCTGGGACGGGGGGTGTCCCTTAATGATATTGCCGTGCTTTTTAGGGCCGCTCACCAGTCTTTCGAACTGGAGCTAGAACTTACTCGCCGCGAGATTCCCTTTGTCAAATATGGTGGGTTCAAGTTCATGGAATCCGCGCATGTCAAGGATCTTCTCGCCCATTTGAGGGTTGTCGTGAACAGAAATGATATTATTAGCTGGGGCCGGATCTTAAGACTCATAAAGAATGTGGGGCGTAAGAAAAGCCAGGCAATAATAGACTGGATGAAAAAAGAGAACTCTTTGCCTTGGCAGATAGAGGAATGGCCTCAGATACAGAAGAATGACCATGGGTTGATGTTCCTATCGGAATTAATGAAAAAGCTGTCTGCTGATGATATTTCCCCTGAAAAGGCGGTGGAACTGGTCAGAGATTATTACGACCCTATACTTAAGGAGAATTTTGACAATTTCCCCAAACGTCAGAAGGATCTGGAGCAAATGGCGCCTATGGCCAGACGTTATAAAACATTGAGGGCCTTTCTTGATGATCTTGTTCTTGAACCGCCTAAGAGTAGCATGGATATCAATCCCTTTCCAGGCAAGGAGCATCTCACGTTATCAACTGTTCATTCCGCTAAAGGACTTGAGTGGTCCGTGGTGTTTATTATCTGGGTCATGGAAGGGTATTTTCCATCGATCAAGGCGTATTCCAGTATGGCGGCTATTGAAGAGGAACGCCGCCTTATGTATGTGGCAGCAACAAGGGCAAAAGACCAGTTGATTATGTGTTATCCGGGCCAGGAAGACCTCCCGCAGTGGCAACTGTCTGGCACAGGATATAGGAACGGATTATCTTCTTTTATTCAAGCGCTTCCCATGGAAGTAATGGAGCGGGGGATCCCGATCAGCCCCAGGCGGGGAACAATCTTCAGGCGGCTAACTTCTCATGTCCGTTCTTCAGAGATGTCAGGCCCAGGGATTATGGGGAAGGAAGAAGTTCGAGGAGGGAACGGATTATGGGGAATCCGTACAGGAGACAGGGTAAGACATCCGGCCTTCGGGCGAGGAGTCGTCTCCAGATTGGTGGGAGATAAAAAGGTTGAGGTCCTTTTTATGGATGTGGGCAGAAAATTGCTACACCTTGATCATACAACGCTTGAAAAGATATGAGTGAAGTATGCTAATTTATGAGACCTATATTTCCGTTTCTCCTTAACAGCGAAATAATATATTCGTACTCTCTATTATCGGCGTGGTGACCCTTGAATACCTTTTCACGCCTCTTTAATTCCTGTTTTTCCATGTTTATAAGGGTGTAGATGAGAGATAATGCGACCTTCAGGAGTCCACTTAGTCCTTCCTCTCCCGAAAACATGACTATAGGTGATAACTTTGGTTTAAGGTCCATTTTCTATTATCTCCGGGGATTTTATTCAACTACAGTGCTCCATCCGGTTAATGAGTAGATGAAGAAGTAAAAGATTAAACCTTAATTATGAGCACGTTAATAGCCCATGGGGCTATATTTTCAGCGACGAAAACATTAATAGTATGCTAATTAGGTAAGGTGCCACTCCCCGGTGAACCGGGATCTTCGTCAGGCGGATGGAGCGCTTATGAATGAGGATTTAAGGATTCCAGGGTTCGATGGGCCGGCGGAAACATTCAAAAACAAGAAGCCAACACTTGAACCATTGAATCCTAAAACATGGCGTCTTGGTGTTGTTTTGTGTACGGTCTGTGCACATAAACAAGTTCGCCGCTTAAAAGACAACCCCATGGGCAATATAGCGAAAAATATTTAGATATCATCAACTAGCGTAGTCATCAACCGGATGAAACATTAATAGAAAACAACCAAATCTACCATCTAGTCTCCGCATTATAAATCAAGACAGCGGGTTTTTGTGGTCCGTGATCAAGGATTAATCTCAGGATTCTATGATCTCTCCGATCAGATCATAGGCATGGGCTTCCCTGATAAGCACAGGAGTGATATTACCGACAATCCCCTCGCCTCTGTTTATCAATACCTGACCGTCGACCTCGGGCGCCATGGTAGCTGTTCTGCCCTTAAGCAGCAGATCTGTCTCGGGGGAGAAGCCCTCAATCAGGACCTGTAATGTCCGATTCACCAACCGCCTGTTATTTTCGCTGGCGATCCCGGCCTGAAGTCTCATGATGGCGTCGAGCCTCTCTTGGGCTATTCTATAATCAGGAACCTCTCGTAGGCGCGCCGCCGGAGTCCCCTTTTCCGGGCTGTAAATAAAGGCCCCGAGGTGATCAAATCTAACAGCCTCCACAAAATCGTAAAGCTCCCTGTAGATATCCTCAGTTTCCCCGGGGAAACCTACCATAAGGGTTGTCCTGATTGTCAGACGGCGGTTTAAGGACCTTATCTTTTCAATTAATCGGATAGCATTTTCCTTGTAGAAAGGCCTGCCCATGGACTCCAGGACTCTTTTGTTTACGTGTTGTAACGGCATGTCCAGATAGGGACAGATTCTTTGTTCCGTTTCTATGAGATTTAGGAGTCGATCGGAGACACCAAAGGGGTTACAGTAAAGTATCCTTATCCACAGGAGACCCTTGATCAGGAGTAGCCTCTCTAATAGGTCCTCCAGACTCGCTTTTACGGCAAGGTCCCTGCCATACATGGTGGTATCCTGAGCAACAAGGTTGATCTCTTTCACACCCCTGTCTGCCATCTGTTCGGTTTCCATTATAAGGGAATCCATCACCCTGCTTCTAAGACGTCCCCTGATTGCCGGTATTAGGCAAAAAGAACACCTATATGAGCATCCCTCCGCAATTTTCAGATAGGCACTGTAGAAGGGGGTTGTCTGTAGCCTGGGCGTGTTATGATCAGCTAAAAATGTAGGTCGGCTAATGAAAAAGGGCGGTGACGGATCATTCTTTCGTTGTATCAGTTCCGTTATCCTATGTACTTCACCGCTTCCCATCCATCCGTCTACCTCGGGGATTTCCTTAGCCAGCCGGTAGCCGTATCGCTGGACAAGACATCCGAGCACAAAGACGCTCTTCAGTTTCCCGGCAGTTTTCCTGTTTACAACCTCAAATATAATATCTAGGGATTCTTCAACGGCGGGGCGAATAAAACCGCATGTATTTATTAGAACGATGTCAGCGTCTTCAATGCTTGATACTATGGAAAAACCGTCTTTTTTCAGAAGACCGAGTATATTTTCACTGTCGACCAGATTTTTAGAGCACCCTAAGCTGATCAAAAAGATTTTTTCTGTTGAATTCACGGTTGGATAAAAAATAGGGTTAATAGATTAACATGTCATACCTGATCAGCGGCCTCAGGTTATCGCCTGAATCTATTCAAATCTGCTTGTGCTCATGGAGAGTCTGCGAAGCATGGTAATTGCAAACCTTTTCAGGAAAAGCAACTGCAAATCCTGGCTGGCTTTATCGAGCAACATGGAACTTATTTTCAACAGGATACAATCGCTGCTCGCTATAACAGTCGCGGTGCGCACATGACCGCTCAAATAGGCCATCTCACCAAAACATTCTCCCCTGCCTATTGTAGCTATATCTCTGTTATTCTTGCGGACAATGGC
>CAYUYB010000158.1:0-6413 GCA_964449025.1 uncultured Desulfobacteraceae bacterium | reverse complement strand
TGTTTGATGACCAGGCATTCTACAAGAATTTTTTAAGGAGAATCCCCATAGGCAGGCTTGGCGAACCCGAAGATTTTATCGGGATCATTATCTACCTTTGTTCAAAGGCCTCGGATTTTGTAACAGGCGCCGTCATCTGCGTGGACGGTGGTTATTCTGCCGGCTAGGAGGTAAAATTGAATGTCCGAGATCAGGAATATAGCCACCATAGGCGCCGGCTTAATGGGACATGGTATTGCCCAGTTATTTGCCGCGAAAGGGTATAACATTTTATTGGTGGACTTGAATAATGAATCGCTCGATCAGGCTATTAAAAATATAAGGTCCAACCTGGCTCTTATGGCTGATAACGATATCGGGGCCTACAAGGATATTGACCCCGTCATTTCACGGATAAAGATTACTACTGATATCGCGGAAGCATCCGCTAATGCCCATTTCGTAGTGGAAGCCGTGTCTGAGGATCTGGAACTAAAACAAAAAATATTTAAAAACCTGGATGCTTTGTGTCAAAGGAATACCATTCTCGCAACAAATACTTCAGTCATCAGTATTACTCAAATCGCTTCAAAAGCCATGTATCGAGACAGGATCGTTGGGACCCATTTCTGGAATCCGCCATATCTTATCCCCCTGGTAGAGGTCGTTCGAGGAGATGACACATCCGATGAAACCATGGATAAAACCTTTTCCCTGCTCCAGGCTGTGGGCAAACATCCTGTCCGCGTAAATAAGGATGTTCCCGGTTTTGTTGGGAACCGCTTACAGCACGCCCTGTGGAGGGAGGCTGTCTCTATTATTGAAAAGGGCATCGCCGACGCTGAAACAGTGGATGAATGCATACGATTCGGATTTGGATTAAGGCTGCCTATACTTGGTCCTATCGAAAACATAGACATGGTCGGCACGGAATTAGTTCTGGCGATCCATGAATATATTCTGAAGTATCTGGAGAGTTCGCCGGAACCATCCCCTCTTCTCAGAAAATTCGTCGAAAACGGTGACCTTGGTTTCAAGTCCGGTCGTGGTTTCCGGGAATGGCCGAGTGAAAAGATTGAAGAATCACGGAAGAGGCTTCAGAAATATCTATTGGAGGCCATTAAAAAAGGAGACAGGTCTAAATGACCAGGCGTTATCCCGGCTATCGGTGGTATGCGCTTATTACGCTTATCGTGGCTCATTTGCTGCAGGGGATGGCCCTGATCGGGCCCACGCCCTTAGTTGGCTCAATAGCCGAATCTCTAAATGTAAATCTGGGAACTTCAACCGCCGTGTCGATGCTGCCCTTTACGCTAATGGTCGCAGTTGGCGGACTTGTCAGCGGCATAATTCTTGACCGCTGGGGACTTGCAAGAACATATGTCCTGTTTTGCACAATTGAGACTATAGCGGCATTGCTGATTGTCGTGTTTGGTGAATCAATCGCAGGACTGATCATTCTTAGAGGATTGCAGGGGTTGGGTTGTGGGCCAATTACCGCCTCAGGACCCAAATTGGCGGCTGAATGGTTTCCCCCAAATCAAAGATCAATGGTGCAGGGCTTTACGGGCGCAGCGCTTTCAACAGGCATTATTATCGGTTTAAACCTTGGCCCTTTTCTCGCGAACCTAAGAGGATGGAATATATCCCTTACGGTTCTTGGCGGGTTAATGGTAATTGCTGTAGTCCTGAGCATCGTTTTTCTTTATGGCCCGGAAGCTCCCGGTTCACTGGCTGACCAGGTGGCAAAAGATGATGTACTGAAGAAATTTAAAAAGGTATTCAAGCTGTCTTCCTTCTGGGCGACATTAATCTCCGCATTTGCATTGGCATGGGTGATGCAGGGTTATCAGGACCTGACCCCTGGCCGGATAGCGGTTAGCCCCCCTGCCGGACTGGGGTTAGGATCAATAATTTCCGGGCGAATGATGGGGATACTTGTATTTGCCTTTATATTGGGGTCGCTGATTTCTCCCGTAATGGCCGAGAATATTTTCCATGGCAGGTATGGCAGGGCAGTTACCCTCAGTTTTTCCCTTACTGCTGTCTTTTGTCTCACGGTCATGTCTCCCGCAGTGACATCCAGCATGCCGCTGTTAGCCGTATGCCTTTTCCTGGCCGGATTTTTTATGGGTATGCCGAATGCAATCAACATGTCCTTCATTGCAAATAACTATCCCGAACATATAACCGGCAGTGTCGGTGGTTTTACGATGGGATTAGGCATCTTTGGAGGAGCCGTAGGAGTTGCGGCAGGATCAGCAGCCCTGCATATTACAGGAATGTACGATATTTCGATAATCATTGTTGCGGTGGTAGCTGGTATTGGAGCACTGGCCGGTTTAGGTATTAAGCCGCCTAAAAAATATTCTCAACCCAGTCAACCGGCAGGTCTAATCTATTAAAAAGACCGATATTCCATTTAATATCCTGCTGACTATATGTTAAAAAGGCAGTGAAGCTCATCGCATTAAAAGGCTGGGATTTATGATCGACATCATTATTATTTGACCAGAAAAAGTCCTTTTTCTGTCATTCCCCGGCTTTCATGAGAAGGATTGTCAAGGGGGTCGACGTGGCGACCCTAATATTTTCCCGCTTGTCTTGCTTTCATTCGCACTCTTTGTGTAGGCTGCCGTTGCCCGGTGCACGTTAATGTCCGTGTTCGGCGCTGCTATCTTGACCTCGAATTCCTTTTTAAAGGCATCGGCAATGCCTTTGATTCAAGCCGGGGACCGCAGTCGCCGGACACGACATGGGAAAACTACAAATACAAAAACTATAAATTTTATAATGTTAATATTATTACGCTGCTTTTAAATAGCTTTGATAAAAAGGATCATATACAGTTTTGTTTTTCCATATGTTATGCATCATAACAGCCAGTTTTCGGGCTATGGCAACTACTGCCTTTCGTTTGGTGACTTTTCCTCCTCGAGAGGCAATGCGTATGCCATATCTTTTAAGTTCACAGTCCGGTCCGAAAGGACCGAGTATATATTGTGCTGAACTTACAAGGAGACGTCTTAAATATGTGTTTCGGGCTTTGGTGATCGAAAGAGTTTTGTCGGTGTCTCCCGATTGGTCACGTTTGGGTATTAACCCTAAATAAGGGCCAACATCCCGGCTTTTTCTAAAACGACCGGGATCTTCCAGGGTCAGGATATATGCCAGGGATGTGACCGGGCCAACACCTTGGATCTCCCTGATGATCTCAGTCTCGGGATAGGCTTCATCACATAAAGTTTCTATTTGAGAATCCAATTGGCGGATCTTCTGTGTAAACTCCATAATTGTACTGATACAGGGTACTGTTGCAGCAAGCAGATCCTCTGGAATATACTCAATAGCCGTCTTTGCAAAGGAATCAGCACTGCATGAAGGAAGTCTTGTTCCAGCGGTCTTGCAAGTACCCCTTACAAAATTAATAAGAGATGTTCTACATCGAACCAGAGTATCACGGCCTTTAAGGATAGCAAGATCCATATGAGCAGAACGGCTTCGATGACGAATGGGACTGAGAAGCTTGGGATCAAAACGGGCGATTCTGGCCAGCATTTCTGCATCCCTTTCGTCGGTTTTGTTTGTACTGTCCCAGATCAGCCTTAGCTTTCTGGCGTTTCCTACGAGGACACGGAAGCCTCTTGCATTAAGAAGTTGGCTTATCCAGGGAGAGTGAGTGCCGGTTTCCAAGGCTACCATTACTTCTTTGGGTTTATCATAACGGTCAAAGAATTTGTTAAGTTCGGTTGTATTGTTATCGATTATTGTTTTTTCCAAGATTTCACCATTTTGGTCTAAAACACAAATTTGATTTTTTTTGTCACCAAGATCGATACCAATAAAGAATTTTATGGTATACTTGCTCATGGGTTGGTCTCCTTTCTTTGCACCTAAGAGTGCGTTTAATTTAATTTGAGGGTGATTATATCACACCTCGCGGGAGACCAGCCCTTCTCATATTATCTTGACCGGGGAATCCAGAAAGTCCTTAAAATCACTGGATCCCCCGGTCAAGCCGGGGGATGACGATATTATAACTTTAATTACATTTTGCAGAGATCTTTTTATAATGCCCTTTTATAATAAAAAACCTTATTATTAAGCATTCATCCCAGCTTTGAAAAGCGGAGTGTTATGTTAGGATATCATAAAGACAATAACGAGACTTGGCCGCACAGATCTGTAATCTTGGAAGCTAACGGCAATCCTGTGGCGATCGGGCGACAGGGTTATAATAATATATCAACAAGGAGGCAACAAATGCGGTGGTCTATAATATTAGTGCTTCTATTATCGGGTCTTTGTTGGGCGCAGGAGCCCGGTGATTTTCATCCGGCCGAGACCAATGTCTGGGGGGCGTTCTATCCCCGCGTTGACAGTTACGGGAGGGTTCAGCTTCGTGTGAAGGCCCCCGACGCCACGAAAATCATGGTGAATTTCTGGAGCGGGCCGAAAATGGATATGCTGAAACAGCAAGACGAATACTGGACTGTCACCACACCTCCACTTGCTCCAGGACTCCACTATTACACATTGATGATCGACGGGGCGGAAGTCAGCGATCTTAACAGTCATGCCTTCTTTGGCGGTACCAAGCATGCAAGTGCGGTTGAGGTACCGGAGCAGGGCTCGACCTATTATTCAATTCAGGATGTGCCCCATGGTCAGGTGCGTGAGGTCTGGTACAACTCCAAGGTGACCGGAACATCGCGGCACGCACTGGTATATACACCGCCAAACTACGATACAAAGCTCGATATGCGTTATCCGGTGCTCTATCTTCAGCATGGCGGAGGAGAAGATGAGACAGGCTGGATAAGACAGGGTCGAGCGAACTTTATACTGGACAACCTCATCGCAGCCGGAGAGTGCAAGCCGATGATCATCGTGATGGCCTATGGCTATGCCAGACGCGCCGGCCAGCCTGATGAGGACATGACTGATGTTCCTTTTGGCTCCGCCAAAATGATGAAGGCAATGCAGGAGATGACGGATGCCTTTGAAGATGATGTGACACAGACCTTAATTCCCTTCATTGATTCGACCTTCAGGACACTTCCGGATCGCGATCATCGGGCGATGGCAGGTCTTTCAATGGGAGGGATGCAGACGTTCCAGATCACACTCAATCATCTTGATCTCTTCTCCCACATCGGCGGATTCAGCGGGGCTGCCGCATCCCTGGCATTTGGCAACGAAAAGCTGGACCCCAAGACCTTCTCCAACGGGGTGTTTGCCGATCCTGCGGCCTTTGCGAAGAAAGTACATCTGCTCTGGCTCGGAGTCGGTACTGAAGAGCCTGAAAACATGCGCGAAGGAATTCGGAGACTGCATAAATCCTTATTGGAAGCAAATATTCAGCATGTCTACTACGAATCGCCCGGGACGGATCACGAGTGGCAGACCTGGCGACGCGATTTGAAGGACTTCGCACCGAGGCTCTTCTAGTCCTGAATTACCCTTTTCTTCAATTCTTTCTTGAGTATCTTTCCCGCGGCGCTTTTTGGAAGTTCGTCAATGGCTATATATTCCTTTGGCACCTTATATCCCGCCAGATGTCCCTTAAGGTATTGTTTGAGGGCTGCAGGATCAAGCCTATGCCCTTTATTCAAGGCTATAAACGCCGTCACCTTTTCACCGTATTCCCTGTCTGGCATACCGATTACAGCGCATTCCCGTACCTCATGCCTTGTGTACAATACCTCCTCCACCTCCCGCGGATACACGTTTTCACCCCCGGTGATAACCATGTCCTTAAGGCGATCTACAATAAAAAGGTATCCGTCCTTATCTATTATTCCTATGTCGCCCGATCTGAACCAGTCACCCCAGAAAGCGCTCGCTGTTTCCCCGGGGTTATTCAAGTAGCCCTTGAAGATATTGGGGCCGCGTATGCAGATCTCGCCTTTTTCTCCGTGCTTGAGTATCTTCCCCTCCATGTCCCTGATCTGAAGTTCAACACCGTTGGCGGGAGTGCCTACCGAACCGATCACGTGCCTGTGATAATGGTTGTATGTGACAATGGATGAACTCTCTGTCATGCCGTAACACTCATAGATATTCAGTCCGGTCTTGACTTTCCAATCCCTTACAACCTCGGCCGCCATGCTTGCCGCGGCGGAAAAACAATATCTGACGGATTTAAGTCTCGTCTTGAGGTCTGTAAGTCCGAGCATCCTGATATAGACTGTCGGAACCGCGTAAAACTTGGTTATTTTATACCGGTCAATCACATCAAGCGCCGTGTCCATATTAAATGACGGCTGGATTACCAGTCCTCCTGAACTGTAAATGGTGGAATTTACCACATGCATCTGGCCAAAAACATGATTTATGGGAAGGAAGCACAAGGCAAGATCATTTTCACCGCTTCTCTCGTAATAGGCGACATTGACTATCGCCATCATAATATTCTCATGGGACAGCATGGC
>CAYUYB010000157.1:0-6446 GCA_964449025.1 uncultured Desulfobacteraceae bacterium | reverse complement strand
GCCTTAACCCCTAGAAATGACCAGCCCGGGAGATCCGGAACGAAGAAAAGGGACAGGCCTTCGGCCGGAGCCATTGCTTTCAAGAAGGCCCGTGACCTCGGAAAACCCTGGAGATATTTCACTGGACCGAAGTGTCATGAGCTTGTCGAATGGCAGATGACATATGGATGGTTTCAGGGCCTAAAGAGAGCCGAAGCTCTTGTTGGCACATTCTATCGTTTCCTCAATAACACCACTATCATGAGCCGTTGAAACAAAGCAGGCCTCAAAAGGAGAAGGGGCCAGATACACGCCCGCGTCCCGCATGGCCGAATAATATCCCTTATACAGCCTGATATCGCTTTTTTTTACCGATTCAAAATCCTTCACCGGATCTTTCGTGAAAAAGACACTTCCCATGGAACCCACGTGATTCACTCTCGCATTCACGCCCGCCCTGCGTGCGGCATTCTTAAGGCCTGAGAACAAGGCGTTTCCTTTTTCTTCCAGTCTACGATATATGTCACTGTCTTTGAGGATCTCCAGTGTGGCCAGTCCCGCCGCCATTGCGAGAGGGTTACCGGATAAGGTGCCTGCCTGATATATGTCGCCTTCCGGGGCCACCCTTCCCATTATCTCTCTCCTCCCCCCATACGCCCCCACGGGCAATCCGCCTCCTATTATCTTCCCAAGGCAGGTAAGGTCAGGCAGGATTCCATAGACCTCCTGCGCCCCTCCCGGGGCCACCCTGAAACCGCTTATCACCTCATCAAAGATGAGCAGGGTCCCGTTATCCAGGGTGATATCCCTCAACCCTTTAAGAAAATCCTCATCCGGCAGGATAACCCCCATGTTTGCCGGTATCGGTTCCACGATCAAGGCGGCTATGTCCGGCCCGTGCATATCAAATGCCCTGGCTACCTCATCCAGATTATTGAATGAAAGGGATATGGTATGCATCGCGAGATCTTTGGGTACTCCCGGGCTTCCGGGTATCCCCAGAGTCGCCACACCTGATCCGGCGGATACCAGCAGGCTGTCGGCGTGGCCATGATAACAACCGTCAAACTTGATCAACTTATCTCTCCCGGTAACACCCCTGGCGAGACGAACGGCGCTCATTACAGCCTCTGTCCCTGAATTTACCATCCTGACCATTTCAACAGAGGGGACCATATCTATAATCTTTTCAGCTAGTTGCACCTCCAGCTCGGTCGGCGCCCCATAACTGGTCCCCTTGTACAATCTCTCCTCAACCGCCCTGATAACCTGTGGATGGCAATGTCCAAGGATCATTGGGCCCCAAGAACACACGTAATCTATGTATCTTTTCCCGTCCGCGTCCCACAGGTAACAGCCATCCCCCTTTGTTATGAATAAAGGATCAATACCAACCGACTTTCCCGCCCTTACAGGACTGTTTACACCGCCAGGTATGGAATGAAGCGCCCTCTTGAAAAGCCGCTCGGATCTCTCCCCCATCTCTTTTCTCCCCGTTAAAAATATTCCATACTGGTCTTTTTAAACTCCTTCTCGCTGAAGAGGAGGAGATATTGGTCTATCCCTATTTTCCTGGACATGCGCCCGGCTATCTTCTCACATTCTTCCCTGTTATGCCCATGAATCATCGCGTAGAGGTTATACCTCCAATCCCCCTGAGGCATCCTCTGGTAACAGTGTGTTACCTCGCGGAATCCGGCCATTGTCCTGCCTGCCTCTTTAATCTTGGTGTCCGGGACGACCCACGCCACCATGGCATTAGCCCTGAATCCGGCCTCCTGATGATAAAGGGTGGCCCCGAATCTCCTGATTATCCCCTGTTCCATCATGGCCTTCACCCTGCTGATAAACAGCTCCTCAGTGGTCCCTATATCATCCGCCATCTTGGCAAACGGCTTAAGCTCGATGGGAATGTCCTTCTGTAAGAGGGCGATTATCCTCTTATCCAGTTCATCAACCATATCCCTATTTCCTCTTAGCCCTCTCCTCCTCCTTCAACACCCTCCTCAGGACCTTTCCCACCATGGTCGTCGGCAACTCATCGCGAAACTCGACAAGGGAAGGCACCTTGTAATAGGCCATTTTCCCCTTGGCCCACTCCTTGATATCCTCGGCTGATACCTTACCCTTCCTATCCGGATGAAGTTCGATAAATGCCTTGACCACCTCCCCTTCCCTCTCATCAGGCACTCCTATAACAGCCACATTCCTTATGTCGGGATTTTTATAAAGGAATTCCTCTACCTCTGCCGGGAAGACCGCGTATCCTCTGCCTTTTATCATATCCTTTTTGCGATCCCGGATAATAGTGTACCCTTCCGCGTCCACGCAGGCAATATCCCCTGTATAAAGCCAGCCGTCCCGGATCACCGATGAGGTCTCCTCGGGACGTTCCAGGTAACCCTTCATGACCTGTGGCCCTTTGACAACCAGTTCCCCTGTGCACGCATCCGCCTCCTCGGCCTGCTTCGGCGTCATTCCTCCTGTCTCGGCCACACTGAATGGGAGTGGAGGCAATTCCCTCGTGCCTGTTTCCCTGTCCATAATCCTGATATCCGTCCCTGGAAACGGAAGACCAATGGTGCCTAATTTCCTCTCCCCGTATATAGGGTTGCCGTGGGTAACAGGGGAGGCCTCGCTCAGGCCATAGCCTTCGATAATGATGGATCCGGTGAGTTCCTCAAAACGGTTCTGGACCTCCAGGGGAAGCGGACCGGCGCCTGATACGGCCATTGTAAGAGCGCTTAAATCGTATTCCCCAACCCTGGGATGATTATTCATCTTATTAAAAAGGAGGGCGACACCCGGCATTATCAGGCCGGCCTTTCCAGTGTATTTTTGGATCTCAGCAAAGAGCTCCGCCAGATCGGACGGCGGCCTTGGAAACAGGAGCTGGAATCCGCCTATGCGGATTGACAGGTTCATTACAACTGTCATGGCAAAGGCATGGAAAAGGGGCAATACACCGACAATACCCGTGTTTTCGTCCTTTTTCCAGAGCCACGCGTCACATTGCGCGGCGTTGCACACCAGATTCCGGTGTGTGAGCATGGCCCCCTTTGGCAGCCCCGTGGTCCCGCCGGTATACTGGAGCACCGCCACGTCCCCCGGATCTATTTCTACATCCGGAGGGATTGGATCCGACTTCATCAGATCGGTCAGTTTCAGGGATTCGGGCGGCAATTTACCGGTCGGGATCTTTTTGAGAAGCCTCCCCATAAATACCTTCAACCTGGAAAAGCCGCACAGGTCTATCACATTGGAACCTATAACGATCGATACCCCGGTATCCTTGATCCCCTCTCCGGCCTCCCCGTAAACGGCATCCAGCACAATAAGCGCCTTTGCCCCCGAATCTTTCAGCTGGTGACTTATCTCCATCGATTTATAGGTGGGGTTGACGGCTGTTACCAAAACACCTATGAGATGGCAGGCATAATAGGAGACGACATACTGTATGGAGTTAGGGAGCATCAGGGCGCACACGTCCCCCTTTACAAGGCCGAGGTCGGTAAGGCCCCTGGCCAGCCTCCGGACCATGTCCCAGAGCCGGTCATAGGTTACCCTGGCGCCGAGGAAGAATATGGCGGGGCTGTCCCCGTGCCTTTCCACGGCCTCGCGCAGCATATCAGCTATGGTGTAAGCGGGATATTCAATATCTCTGGGGACCTGAGGAGGCCACTTCTTATGCCATATCCTCTCCCCTAAGGACTGTTCGGTCATATGTTCTCCTTTAGGCTGCCTATAATGTCATTGATATTGTCAATACCTCTTTCAATACAGTAATTCTTAAGGCCTTCTATAATATCCAGTGTCGCGCGCGTATTCACGAAATTGGCGGTTCCCACCTGCACGGCCTTCGCCCCGGTTATGAGGAACTCCAGCGCGTCCCTGTAATCCATTATGCCACCCGCGCCTATGACAGGTATCTTAACCGCGTTAACCGCCTGCCAGACCTGATAAAGGGCCACAGGCCTTATGGCCGGGCCGGATAAGCCTCCCCATGTATTGGCAAGCCTGGGCTGCCTGGTCTCTACATCGACGGCCATGCCCGTGAGTGTGTTTATCAATGAGATTATTTCAGCCCCTGAATCCTCCACGGCCCTGGCCAGCGCTCGGATATCGGTTATATTGGGGGTAATCTTTACTATAACCGGTTTGTCCGTGTTGCTTGCCACCTTTTCCGTAACCCTGGCCGCGATCTCAGGGTCCTTGCCGAAGACCATTCCCCCGTCTTCCACGTTTGGGCATGAGATATTGACTTCCAGCGCGGATATGCCGTCAATACCTTTTAGCTCCCTGGCAAGTTCTCCATATTCCTCGATACTATGTCCGTATATATTGACAACCACATGGGTCCGCAATGTCCTGAGCCAAGGCATCTTTTCCTCCACAAACTGTCTCAGGCCTATATTGGCAAGACCGATGGCGTTCAGCATCCCGCATGGGGTCTCGACAATCCTGGGGGGAGGATTGCCCGGTATCGGTTTTAGGGAGAGCCCCTTGACCACGATGCCGCCCAGGAGACTCGGATCAAACATGGAAGCAAATTCCTCGCCGTATCCGAATGTCCCGGAAGCGGTCATCACAGGATTTTTCAGCTCCATGGGACCTAGCTTGACTCCCAGATCGGGCACAGGGCTCATATACCTTTCCAGTCTATCTCATGGGAATGAAAGACAGGGCCGTCTTTACACACATGATAGTATAGGGTTTGCCCGTTTCCTGACCGGGCCTTGACCGCGCACCCCTGGCAGACCCCCAGGCCGCAGGCCATGAATGCCTCCAGAGAGACCTGGCAGGGGATATTACGATGTTCGGCCATGGAGACAACGCGCTTTAGCATGGGCAGAGGGCCGCACGCGTATATGCAAAAATCGTCGGCCTTTCCCTGATCGTGGTCAAGGTATTCACCAAGCAGATCCACAACAGTGCCGGCATGGCCTGTTGTGCCATCATCCGTTGCCAGGGACATATGTATGGCCGGACCACTCCCCTCATCAGGGCTCACTATCTCATCGGAGGATCTAAACCCTGCCAGAAAATCCATATCCCGGTCTTTCAGGGTCTGTGCCAGAAAAAACAGGGGCGCCACACCTATTCCTCCAGAGACTATCAGCAATCTTCTATCTCCCTCCGGCAACTCGAAACCCCTCCCCAAAGGGCCCATTACCCGCAATTCCTCACCCTCTCTGGTTCGAGAGAGCATGGCGGTGCCATTACCCACCACCCGGTAAAGCAGATAGACCAGATTTCCATCCCGGACCGCGCAAATGGAAAACGGCCTTCCCAGAAACGGATCCATGCCTCGCCTTACCCGGAGCATGACAAACTGCCCGGCCCTTGAATCGGCGGCCAGCTCAGGAGACCTTAACCCCAACAGAAAGGTGTCTCTAGCCGCCTTTCTGTTGAACTCCACCCTTATATCCTGATCGATCATATACGTTAGAAGACTGTCCCCAAAATTGTTTGCGATCAACCATGCACGTTTATTAAAGAATCAGAGACGTCTATACCTTATTTTTTCTTGACATACAAGGATATTTCCAAATACACTCCCCTGACATCCGTAAATCCAGTTCAATCAAACAGGCCTTTAATGGTTCAATATCCAATAAACAGGACCAGCCATAAAGTAATAGGGCCAAGAATTATAAATCCAGACAGGAGGTAAATAATGAAAAGGTCTTTATCCATGTTATGCGTGACAGGCATCGTTATATTAACAGCCTCTCCAATCATTGCAGGGGGTATAACAAACAAGCAGAATTTCAGCACGGAATATCTCAGGACCTCCAGCAGAAACTCGGCTACCGATTCAGCGGATGCCGCTGTCTTTAACCCCGCGGGAGTGATGGAGATGGAAGATGGGTTGTACGTCAACGCCGGCGCCTTTTACGCCCTTAAAGACTACTGGAATACCTCGGGCGGTGTGGAGTACAAGTCTGATGAACCTTCCATTGTGCCTTATGTTACAGGCCTTTATAAAAAAGATAAATGGGCGGTCTTCGGGGCCTTTACCGTGCCTGCCGGCGGCGGCAAAGTAATCTATGACAGCGGCAATGCCACCACACTGGGATATGGGAGTCTGCTCATGGACGGCGTCAATTACATGCTGACCCTTCCTCCTTCTTATGGGGGTATGTCTTTGCCTGCCGCCAACTATTACGATTCTATCAGCGGGCAAAGGCTTGAAGCCGAAAGCATCTATTACGGCTTCACGGCAGGAGGAGCCTATGAGTTTAATGATCTTTTTTCTATAGCCCTGGGAGTGAGGTTTATAGACGCGACCAAAGAGGCCCAGGCATCAATGACCATAACCCCTTCGCCTCTCAGCCCGGGTTACGGCATGCTCCCCGGTCAGACCTTTAACATAGATTACGAGGAAACAGCCGACGGCCTGGGAGGATTCATAGGCCTAAGCATCACCCCTGAGGGCCCGTTTAATATCGGCCTGAGGTACGAAA
>CAYUYB010000156.1:0-6491 GCA_964449025.1 uncultured Desulfobacteraceae bacterium | reverse complement strand
TGGCCTTCATGCAGTATGCCATGCACGTGATAATGTCATTCCTCATGGTGTCCATTACATTCATGATGATGCCCAGGGCGGGTGTCTCAGCGCAGCGCATATCCGATGTCATAGAAACCGAGCCATCGATTAAAGATCCGGAAAAGCCCGTTAAATTCAGCCCCCAACAGCAGGGGTATTTGGAGTTTCAGGATGTTTCCTTTAGATATCCGGGAGCGGATGAATATGTCCTTCGTAACATATCCTTTACGGCAATCCCGGGAGAAACCATAGCTATCGTAGGGGGAACAGGCAGCGGTAAATCAACCCTGGTAAACCTTATACCGCGTTTCTATGATGTCACGGAAGGCAGGATAATCATAGACGGGGCGGATATTCGCGAAGTGACCCAGCATGACCTCAGAAAAAAGATCGGTTATGTGCCCCAGAGGTCCATGCTCTTTTCCGGTACAATAGAGAGCAATATTAAATATGCCCACGAGCGGATATCAGATAGTGAAATCCGGAATGCGGCCGAGATATCCCAGTCAATGGAGTTTATACAATTAGATCAAAAGGGGTTCGGTGCGGAAATAGCGCAGGGCGCCATGAACCTTTCAGGAGGCCAAAAACAAAGACTTTCCATCGCACGAGCCCTTGCTAGTAAACCTCATATTTATATCTTCGACGACAGCTTTTCCGCCTTGGATTTTAAAACCGAAGCCACCTTGAGAAGGGCCTTGAAAAAGGAGACCAGAAAGTCCACCGTTATGATAGTCGGGCAGAGGATAAGCACTATCATGGACGCTGACCAAATTGTGGTTATCCATAAGGGAAGGATGGCCGGAATTGGCAGGCATAAGTACTTGATGGAGGATTGTGAGGTGTACAGAGAACTGGCCCTCTCCCAAATGTCAAAGGAGGAATTGGCGCAATGAACGAGCGAGAAGATCTGCGCCGCAGCGATGAACAGTTCGGGAAATTGCCTGTAGAGCGGAAGCGCCAAATGGGAAGGGGTCCGTTCGGCAGGGGGCCGGGAGGTCCCATGGGTCTTGGATTGGTCGGCGAAAAGGCAAGGGATTTCAAGAACTCCATGAAAATGCTCATTAAATACCTGCGTCCTTACACTCTCTATATCGCCTTTATGCTTATCCTGTCCATCCTGGGAACCGCCTTTATGATAATAGGCCCCAAGCTGATGGGTGATGTCACCACCAAGATCTTTGAAGGCGTCATGGCAAAGATCACTCATGTCGAGGGGGCCGGCATAGATTTTCCTTACATAGGAAAGGTCGTTCTGTTACTGCTTTGCCTCTATGTCATAAGCTCCATCTTCACCTACATCCAGGGGCTTTTAATGAGTGTTGTCTCCGTCAAGGTCACATACGAACTGAGAAAAGAGATATCGAAAAAGATCAGCCGCCTTCCTCTCAAGTATTTTGACACCAGGAGTTACGGGGATATTTTAAGCCGAATTACCAATGATGTGGACACCATCAGCAACACTCTTAATCAGGGCCTTTCTCAGATCGTCACCTCCCTAACTACCATCATAGGTGTCATAATAATGATGACATATATAAGCGTGTCCATGACCCTCGTGGCGCTCCTGATGCTGCCCGTGTCTTTTGGTTTGGTATCGTTTCTTATAAAAAAATCCCAGAAATTCTACCAGGCACAGAGGGTTTTCCTGGGACACGTTAACGGACATGTGGAAGAGATGTATTCCGGTCATAACGTAATGAGGGCCTTTAACGCGGAAAATAAATCCATAGCCAGATTCGATGAGCTCAATGAGGAATTATACAAAGCAGGCTGGAAGTCCCAGTTTCTTTCAAGCCTTATGATGCCTGTCACCATGTTTGTGGGAAATCTCGGTTATGTGGCGATCTGCATCCTCGGCGGCTATCTGACGATAATAAAGGCTATACAGGTGGGAGACATACAGGCATTTATCCAGTATGTCAGGACATTCAATATGCCAATAACTCAAACAGCTAACATAGCCAATGTCATGCAGGCAACCGCCGCAGCGGCCGAGCGTGTCTTCGAGTTTCTGGAAGAGGAGGAAGAGAAGGCGGAGGTAAAAGACCCGGTCAAGCTGGAAAAGGTTGAAGGAAACATCACATTCAAGGATGTTAATTTTGGGTATTCTCCTGAAAGAATCATTATCAACAATTTTTCTGCTGAAATCAAAAAAGGGCAGAAAGTGGCTATTGTAGGGCCTACCGGCGCGGGAAAGACGACCATGGTCAAGCTGCTAATGCGTTTCTACGATGTCAACAGCGGCGCTATTCTGCTGGATGGGGTCGATATACGTACCTTTGACAGGAAAGACCTGCGAACCAATTTCGGGATGGTCCTGCAGGACGCGTGGCTTTTCAACGGGACTATCAGGGAAAACATCCGATACGGAAGGAATAACGCGACCGATAAGGAAATAATCAATGCCGCCAAGATAGCCAATGTGGACCATGTTGTCCATTATCTGCCCGGGGGCTATGACATGGTATTAAACGAAGAGGCTGGAAATCTCTCACAAGGTGAAAAACAGCTCTTGACCATCGCGAGGGCCGTGCTGGCAGACCCAAAGATTCTGATTCTTGACGAGGCAACCAGTTCCGTTGACACTATGACAGAGATACTTATCCAGCGGGCTATAGAAAGGCTTATGAAGGGGAGGACCAGTTTTATCATTGCCCACCGCCTTTCCACCATACGTAACGCTGACATCATACTTGTAATGAAAGACGGCGCCATAGTGGAAAAAGGCAATCACAAAGCCCTGCTGGCCGCCGATGGCTTCTACGCCTCCATGTATAACAGCCAGTTTCTGCAAGGCGAGAGCGCGGGGCCAAGCTGAGCCAGGTGTTAACCGAAGATTTAAACACTATGTTTTCGATCGTTAGAAGTTATCGCGCCCGGATTTCGAATGTTAAAATCCGTAGAAGGTTTCTAATCTGACGTGATTTCTTGATTTAAGAATTTTCCAAAATAATATCGCCGGCTATAAGGACTGCTTTTTTTACTATATGCAAACATCCTCCGGTTTTTGTCGATGCCTCCATAAAAACCTTCTGGTCTTCCGGTTTATTTAAATCCAGATACCTCCCATATTGATGCTTCAATACCTCCTTGCATCTTGTTGAGCCAAACTCTTTCGTAAATCTATCAAAGAATAGTTGCGCATATCTCATAGAGGAACCAACTTTTCCCATTTCCTTTTGATCTACTGGTTCAAAATAAAATCCTATGGCAAGCAAGGATCCGGATACAGCGCCACAGGTTTCTCCTTTCCCCGCAACACCTCCCGCAAATGGCATCAAGGCAGGAATTGTTCGATCAGCCTTTAATTCAAATTGTTCATTTAGCGCAGCGAAACTGGGTTGAGCACAGCTCATATACATTGGCATGAATTTTTCAGCCTTTGCTTCTAATTCCTTGAGTATTTCCTCTTTTGATTTTTCCTCTTTTGCTTCGGATACCTGGGTTATTATCCCGGGAAATGCCAGCAGCGTCAAAACGGAGGTGTATCCGATACTCTGTGTAAAAAATCTTCTTCGGCTAATCCCTTTCTGGCCTGAACTATTAAATAATCTGTAGGCCCTCTCGTTTATATCCATTGTGTTCTCCTTTTCAAGAGTTTATAAATTGGTTAGTAAATAACCTTCTTAAAACACAATTTCTTGCATCCAACCCCAGAATATTAGTATGCTTAACATATGTTTATACCGGCAAATCTTATAGGCGTCAAGTAACGCAGCGATCCCGCCGGGTACAGCGCCCTGTTATGTGCGTCTATAAAGATTTCTGCAGCCATAAGTCTGTTTTTACAGGGCCGGATGGTCTTTCAACGCGCTGACTGCGCAGCGCTTCCCGATTACAATGAGGTAATCCCCCCCACGCAACCGCTCAGCGGGATTGATAGTTGTAATCTCCTCCTGGCCTCTACTTATGCCGATTACGGTCGCGCCAAACTTTTGACGAAAATGAAGCTCCGCCAATGACTTTCCTGAAAGACCCGAATCTTCCGAAATCTTGACTTTCGCGATCTCAAAGTGATAGGCATCTTTGACATCTCTTTGCATCTCGAGCTGATTGAGCGTGTCTTCAGCATCTTTCAATCCTCCCGGAGGTCCGGCTAGGAGTAGTATATCGGCAGGAAAAATCCTGAAGGCCGGGCCCGGTTCATAGTAAACGAGTCCGCCCCGGCTGATTGCCAGGATCGATACTCCTTCGACAGATAACGGAAGGTCTTTGATAGTCAGGCCTGCCGCGGAAGAACCCGAACGGATACGAACCTCCAGAAACGATACGGGCCAATCTATGCTTTTTGGCAGGAAGTCCATTGCATAGGCCAAGGTATCGACCGCCTGTTCGGCTGCATCGATAAACGGCCGGAAGATTAGATGCGCTCCTGCACGTTCATACTCACCGGCTTCTTCCTCACTCACCGCGGTTAAAGCCACCTTGCCATCAAAATTGTGCCTCTTAAGGTTATGGGTAAGCGCAAGGTTCAGCTCCTTTGATCGGACCGCACTGATCACCCATCGCGCCCTGTTCAAGGGCAGATGCTCCTGCATCTCCGGGTCCCCCATATCGCCGTAAAGAACTGGCATGCCTCTCTTGCGCCACTTGTTAAGAGCGCTCGGATCAAAATCGACTCCCAAAATGGCCTTTCCTCTCCGCAAGAGGTATTCCCCGAGCCCACTGCCGTAATTGCCCAGCCCCACAAGAATCACGTCAACCGCCTCTGTCTCCTTGAGGGTGTCTATGGCCGCCTCCCGATATGGATTGCGTCTTTCAAATATCTTCAAGGGTCCGGACAACACACGATAAAGCGGATAGGAATAGAGGATCATGTATGTGGACAAGAAGATGGTCACAACCCCCACAAGGGTGATTAGCCTCAATGTTTCCTGGGTGATATGGCCTATGCTCAATCCCAGGGCTGTGAGGATAAGAGAGAACTCGCTGATCTGGGCCACCGTAAGCCCGGTGAGAAAACCCGTGCGACGCCGATAGCCCATCACCCCCATAATGACCAGAACAATGATGGGATTACCGATAAGCACAAAAACGGAAAAAACAAACGACGCGCCCAGCTGCGACCCCGCCATGGACCAATCCAAACGCGCACCAAGGTCGATGAAAAAAAATAGAAGAAGAAAATCCCTGAGACTTATGAGATGCGCTCCAATCGAATCCCGGTATGTCGTCGATGCCAGTGAAACGCCGGCCAAAAACGCGCCCACCTCCTTGCTGAGCCCCAATAGCTCACTGCCCGTGCCGAGAAGAACCGCCCATGCGATCGCAAAAAGCGTCAAAAGTTCCAGGGAATGCGCGAGACGCCTGGTCAGGAATGGAATGAAATATTTCATCAGCATCGCGACAGCGCCTAATAACGCCAAACTCTTTGCGACAATCATTAAAACTGAGAGATACCCAGGCCCCTCCTCCGCAACAGATGACCCTAAAGTCGTCAGCCCAACCAACGCAAGAATGGCTGCGATATCCTGAACAATCAGAAATCCAACAGCAATCTGACCGTGGAGAGAATCAATTTCTTTCTTGTCAGATAGGAGTTTTACAATAATGATCGTACTGGAAAAGGTCAGCGCGACCGAGACATAGGCTGCACTGAGAAACGACATGCCCATGGCGATGGCGATGCCGAACCCGATAAGCGACGTAAACGATATCTGCCCGAGACCGGTCGCCAGGGCGACGGGGCCGATGGTTCGGATCAGGTTCAGATCGAGTCTGAGCCCAACGATAAACAGCAGAAGCGCTATGCCGATATCCGCGAGAAGCTCAATCTCTTCATAGCTTTGAATGATATTCAGTAACGAAGGTCCTGCCAGGATGCCCGTCGCCAGAAACATGATAATCAGAGGCTGCCGCAATTTATGCCCGATGATTCCGGTCAGCGTTGCGAGGCCTAAAATAGCGGCTATTTCAACGAATGCATTTTCAACCATCATTCAGTACAGATCCTCGGTATTCACTTAACAGGCATTAGACAGCAGCATGGGACCATCAATACGGACTACATTATATCATAAAAACCCCGAAGTAGATTCCAGCACCTGATACCCATGCTCGTCGTCTATATATTGTTGATAGATTCGAATTGTGCAAAACACGGTGAACACTTGCATGCTTGTTTCACTATATGTAAATTTAATCAGGTTGTCGGATCTTTAGATATATGGGAATATTAGGCAGTTTTATATCCCTCGCGAGAATTACCCTGTATTTACAGAGAGATAGAACACGTAATACTCTGTTCTATTATGTTTGGGCGCTAACATATGAATAGTTTACATCCGGTTGATGACCAGGCTAGTTAATGATATCTAGATATTTTGCGCTATATGGCCTATCGGGCTTTCTTTTAAGCGACGAACTTGCATGTGCAGGGTCAATCATTCAGGGGTTTCCACACCCTTTTCAAACAGTTCTTGCGAGATCCTCCTCCACTCCTCGTCCAGGAGCCATCTCATATGGAA
>CAYUYB010000155.1:0-6500 GCA_964449025.1 uncultured Desulfobacteraceae bacterium | reverse complement strand
TTTCAAAAAGTTTTTCTTGCGGGTCGGCTGAATTTTTGTTGTATTCTCCCAAGACGGCCTTTGACTCTGTCTTGAGGTCAGCTTCGGAGTAGTTCAGGTTTTTAAACCGGTCCGCCTCCATCTCGAGGACCTTCTCCAAGTCTTCTTTAGAAAATGTGGTGTGGTAGTTTGTCAGATCGTCATCCGTAAAGGCATTACTATCCGCCCCGGCGTTCTTTAAAATTTCAGCGTACTCAGCGGATGAATATTCGTCCGTGCCGCGAAACATCATATGTTCACAAAAATGCGCAAAACCGGTTTTACCTTTTTCCACTTCATTTCTTGATCCGACCTGTACCGGAATTTGCAGCGCCACGATATTGGGATAATCGGTGGAAATGATCACAACACGCAGGCTGTTTTTCAATTCTTTTACGTGGTAATCATAGGGAAAGATTTTTGTGTTTCCTGCATTACTTGTGGCCATGGCGTTTCCCGCAGCGAATAAAATACATAAGAAAGTAAAAAATTGTCGAGGTGTCATTGTCCCTCCAGGGGCTTTTAAAAGATAATCTTCAACTCCGTGTTTCTATCCAGGATCATCTTAAAACGTATAATATAAAATTCATCCTGGAAAAACTACAAAATACGGGGCAGGATTTTATCCCCTAATAAATAATGGCGCTCAGGTGTTATCGATGTTTCTTCCTCGTGAGGCCACTTTACCGAGCCATAGCGCAACCAGCAGTAGTAATATAATTCCGGGCCAGGCGCCTATGGGGTTCGGCACGATGGCCAGTACGTCGGCGTTTCCCGAGAGCACGATAGGTATGGCCATCAGGATACCGATAAGAGCTTCACCGGTTATCAACCCGGAAGCGAACAGTAATCCGTGATTGCCAGCCTTCCTGCCCGCCTCTTTCAATCCTTCCTGATCTTCCCGGGATGTAATGGCGATCCGTTTTTCCAGCACGTGCTGAGCAGACCAGGCGATTAATCCGCCGACAAAGATTGGGACGGATAATTCAAATGGCAAATATATGCCAACAGCCACCGCCAGTACGGGCAGGCGGAAATTGGAGCCTCTTTTCTTCTGGAATTGATCGAGGATGATAACGCAAATGGCCAGAATCATTCCCATGATGATCATTCCCCAGGGAAGATTCCGGTTAAACACACCGTCGGCCACAGAGGCCATTAAAGTAGCCTGAGGCGCGGCAAGGGGATCAGGGTGCGCTTCAGTCGGCACTCCAATCCCATATGCGTTTACTATAATAATAAGTACCGGCGCCAGTATAAATGCCGCCGTGATCACTCCAATTATCTGCATAACCTGCTGTTTCCAAGGAGTGGCACCCAGGAGGTATCCTGCCTTAAGATCCTGCATGTTATCTCCACCGATGGCTGCCGCGCATGCCACCATTGCGCCGACAAAGATCGCCGCAGCCGGGCCCCTGGCGCTGCCGGTACCCAACAGCGCCAGTAGTAGAATAGATGAAAAGAGAATCGTCGCGATTGTCACACCTGAGATCGGGTTGTTGGAACTACCAACCAAGCCGGCCATATAGGCTGCTACCGCGGAAAAAAGGAATCCGGCGATAAGCATAATAACCGCCATAAGGATGGAAGGCGCGACGCTTCGGATTATGTAGACATGCAGCGCGAAAATGGGCAACAGGGAAACAAGAAGCGCAATACCGATCCACTTGATGGGCGTATCTCTTTCGGTTCTGGCCACGTCAGTGAAAGAGAAAGCGGCACCATGACTGTAGGTTTTCATACTGGATTTGATACCGGTGATAATTGAAGATCGAAGATTAATTAACGCCCATAATCCGCCGATAACCATAGCGCCAACACCAAGGTATCTTGTCTGTGACGACCAGATCTCACCAGCCCATTCCGCCGCTGTCATAGACTCGCCGTTTGCCACAGGCCAATGATTAAACGCTGCAAAGAGGGGTATGGCTACTAACCAGTTCAGGGCGCCGCCAATGAATACTAAAACAGAGATATTTATCCCAACAATATAGCCGACGGAAATCAAAGCCGGTGAAAGGTTCGAACCAAAATACGCGATAGAACCGCCAACGCGGGCGGCGGCTTCCACAGAACCTGTCCACAACCGCAAACCGGTCTCTCCGAATTTGAAAAGGGCGCCTATGATCCCTGCCTGGGCAATATATTTTATGCTGTCCCTTCCTTCATCGCCGGAGCGCAGAACTTCCGCCGTGGCAATTCCTTCAGGAAATTGAAGCTTTTCTTCCACGATAAGAGCGCGGCGTAAAGGCACCGTAAATAAGACACCAAGAACGCCGCCAAGGCCGGTGATAGTGGTGGTTTCCCAGTAATTAAACGTGGTCCAGTATCCCATGACAATAAGGGCCGGCAAGGTAAAAATTACGCCTGCCGCCAGCGATTCACCGGCTGAGGCCGAGGTCTGGACAATATTATTCTCAAGGATATTTGAGGTTCGAAACAGGCGCAGTACCCCCATGGAAAGGACGGCCGCGGGTATCGACGCTGAAACTGTCATGCCGGCGAACAGGCCCAGATAGGCGTTAGCCCCCGCGAGAACGATTGAGAGGATTATACCGAGTATAAGCGATTTAAACGTGATTTCAGGAAGATTCACATCGCCGGATATAGTCTTATCCTTATTCGCCAATATCAGGCCCTTTCTTCGCTTTGTCGGTAATAAACAGATGTGCGGTTTATGGGAATTGATTTTACGGAATTTGAGTATATGGAGGGTGATTTTGCATGTCAAGGATATTTCAGGTATATCATCAAATTGTGTTGAAAAAACATAAGATGTTTAATATTTAGGAAAAACAGGCAGAATGATCAGATCGTGACAGAAGCAGGCATATCATTGAATAACTTTATTAGATTTGGAGAATATGACCACCACAGACCTGAAGATACGGATCACTAAAGCGACCCGGGAGGATCTTCCCCGTATTGTGGAGTTGATGAAAGGGCTTGCCGAGTTCGAGAAGTTGCTCGATCAATTTCGAGTGACGGAAGCCCTTTTGGAACGTTACATCTTTACGCGGGAGACGACAGTGGAGTTGCTCGTCGGATACCTTGATGAAGAGATCCATGGTTACGCGGTCTTCTTGCATAATTTCTCGTCCTTTCAAGGTCGGCCGGGGATGTATATTGAGGACGTGTATGTCGAGCCACGCGCCCGTGGAAAAGGCTTGGGCAAGGCCCTTATCACCGAGGTCATTCGCATCGCCCGCGAAAGAGGGTGTAGAAGATCCGAATGGATAGTGCTCGACTGGAATCAGCGCGCGAAGCGCTTCTATGAGTCACTCGGCGCGGAGATACTCGATGACTGGAGGGTCTGCCGGATGGATGAAGTCGCCATGGACATGCTCCTAAACGGGAGGGGGGATGAAGACCTTTTCCGATAAAGTGTATGATCTTTTGAGAAAAGTCCCTGAAGGCCGTGTGACGACCTACAAAGAGATCGCGCATGCTTTAGGAAGCAGGGCGTATCAGGCCGTCGGTCAGGCCATGAAGAGAAACCCCTATGGTCCCGAGGTCCCCTGACACCGTGTTGTCGCCACATCCGGTCGGATTGGGGGATTCAGGGGAGAGAGGGCAGGGGCAGCCATACGGGAAAAGATAAAGATGCTCAAAGACGAAGGGGTTGATTTCCACGAAGGGAAAATAAAAAATTTTCAAGAGATTCTTTTCCGGTTCCAGGGAATAAAGGCCCTTTGATTGGCTCAATGTTTGGGTGCGATATTATGATACGAACAGTAAAAACGACAGACGCCGGGGACATATGTGCCATCTATAATCACTATGTGACAGAAACGATAATCTCTTTTGAAGAAGAACCCGTTGTTCTGAGTGAAATGGAGGCCAGGATATCGGGGATATCGGCAAAGTTTCCATGGATTGTCTTCGAGGAAGATAAACGGATTCTGGGGTACGCGTACGTATCAGATTGGAAAAGCCGACGCGCCTACCGTTACAGTGTTGAAAGCACGATTTACATATCTCCATCATTCACGAATCTCAAAATTGGAACGAAACTCTATGAAGTGTTGATTTCTAAATTGACCAAAATGAATATTCATAGTGTTATTGGCGTAATAGCGCTGCCCAATGTTCCGAGTGTTAGACTCCATGAAAAATTTGGTTTTAGAAAGGTCGCTCATCTCAGGGAAGTCGGCTGGAAATTTCAGAAATGGATCGACGTTGGCTACTGGCAAATAATCATGGAACAAGGCGACTGACAGGCGTTGGAGAACGTTCAATGCATATTGGAATGACATCTTTTTCTGAATCGGAGAATTACATAAGATCCATTCGTGAGACGGTGTTCATTGTAGAGCAAGGTGTCCCACGTGAATTGGAATGGGATGGTGAAGACGCTCGCTGTATTCATGTTCTCGCGAGGAGCGACTCCGGTACCCCCATCGGCACCGGCAGAATGGGGTCGAATGGAAAGATCGGCAGACTGGCGGTACTGGCGGATTGGCGGGGGCGCGGGATCGGCGGCGAACTGCTGAGATCACTCGTCAGCAAGGCTTATGAGAGTAAATTCAAGTCCGTATATTTACATGCTCAAACCCGCGCGATCCCCTTTTACGAGAAATATGGATTTCGTAAGGAAGGCGCGGAATTTACTGAGGCCGGAATTCCGCACGTCAAGATGGTAAAATCTCTTCAGGCTATCTCGGAAGCCGACGGTTGACGCCGTGGCTCGGAATTGTGCTTATCTTCTTAATCTCCGGATTTTCGCAGATCACGCAGTAGTTGCAGCTTTCCACCGTATCGATTTTTGTTGGGATATTGATGCGCATATTTTTCCGCAAGCTCTAGGTTAAGCATGGCATTATGCGTATCGCCAAGATACGCATAAACTCTCGCCGCGACAAAATAAAATTCGTGTTCGTCGCTATGTTTTTTAATCGCCTTTTTCGCCCATCTCAACGCCTTTGAATAATTACCTTTCTCAATCTCCTGTTTTGAAAGTTCGATCATGTGGTATGGATTCTTACGCAGATAGCGTTCGAGTTTTTTGCCGTATCTTTCGGCCTCTTTTGTATTACCGGTCATTTGATAGAGGATGGCGAGATTGTTAAGAGCCGACAGGTTTGATCCATTCTTGCGTAAAGCCTGCTGATATGAGGCCTCAGCCTTATCCGGCTGATTCAGACGTCTATACGCGACACCGAGATTTGTCCAGTTATTCGAGTTATCGGGATCTATTTCAATTGCCCGTAACAGATGCGCCATTGCCGCGTCCTTATCCTTCCGCATTAGAAGTTCAACTCCCCGGTTACTATAAAAGGCACTGAAGCCCTGCTTGTCTGTTAGCGAACGCGTTTTCGACGAGTCAATACTGTCCATCCATTCAAAGTCAATGCCAAGATACTCGTTTGATGAAATCCGAACCGCCGCGCTTATGTGCTTAAACTGATAGTAAAGATCCCCCTCGCGGTGCCAGTAATACGGTACTTCGACACGCAAATAGCTGACATCAAGATCGGCATATCGCCCCATGGCGACGAATGCGTTGGCAAGGGAGATGCAATTCCCCGAACCGGACTCGACCGTCTCCACAGCCGTTTTTGTATGACTATTATCGTATTTTAAAGCGAACTTATCCGATCCAAACATAAGGTCATAAAGGGCTTGAGCGCGTCGTTGTTTGTCATAGATCGGCCTTACATAAAGATCCACCATACCGCGCATCTTTGGGTTTAGTCTCAGGATTTCATCAGTTTCTATCAGGGGTGTACCGGTGAGGTTTAACTCATCCGGGGAACCGGATGCGGCGTAAGCCAGAACAGGCACGGAAGCGACCGAGAATAGAATAAATATGCCAAGCCGTAGTTTTTCCAGCGTTACTATCTTCATCATCAAAACCGGTGTTTAGAGAAACACAGCAGCTTCGGTCTCGCTAACCTGGTTTGAAGCCGGTCGGAGCATGTATTTCTGCGAAGCCGTTAAATAAAGGGCGAACCCTTTATCCACCGCCTTTACGTGTGCTATGGGTGGCTCCAGCCTTAATCTCTTCAAGAGTTCGCTGATCCTGTCGGGTCCTCGTATCGATCGAAGATGCCTTGCGGCAGACTCTTTTTGGAATTCGGGAGCCTATAGGTGTTTCAATCTGGCACACTATCTTGTCGGTGTTGTTCGGATCGCTATTGTAGGCCTCGATCTCTTCATTCGATAGCTTGCTCAAACCGGTGACTTGGCGGTTAGAAGTGCAGCCATGAAATGCGAGGCCTACAATAAGAAGAGACGCAATTAATAATTTTTTCATAATATCTTTAAAAGGTTATTATCATACGAATGTGATATTAAAATCATAAGAGGATACCATAAAAAAGTTTTTCTGTACCGCATTTATCTAATTTCTTGACATTAATAGCTTTTTTGTTAATGTTATCGAACAAGCTGGGCGAATCGCAAGATGTCTGTTTGCCAATAATCTTATCATAAGGAGGAAAAGAGATGAAGAAAAAGATTTTATGGTTAATTATATTATT
>CAYUYB010000154.1:0-6515 GCA_964449025.1 uncultured Desulfobacteraceae bacterium | reverse complement strand
GAAAGCCCTTGAAAACACTGGATTCCCCGGTCGAGCCGGGGAATGACGGGGTGAGAGGGGAGGAAAAGAGAGGAGCGGCCCATTCGGGGAATGGGCCCTACAGGTTAGAATAATGCTTTTGTAGGGTTCGTTCCCCGAACGAACCGATAGCTGAAGGCTGATGGCTGACAGCTAATACCCTGTGAGCTGTGGGCTAATTTGCTCTGCGCTATGCTCTATGCGCTATTACCATTGACTCTTTTACAAAATTTGCCTAATGTTCATCTTATGAACAACACTTACGAACAGGAACTGAGGTATCATCTGCTCAAGATACTGGAGCAGCAGCCCGACCTGAACCAGCGGGAGATGGCCAGGAGGATGGGTATCAGTCTGGGCAAGGTGAACTATGCCCTTTCCGAGCTGGCCAAGAGGGGGTTCATAAAGATCAGCCGGTTTACCAGTTCCAGGAACAAGAGGCGATACAGCTATCTGCTCACTTTCAAGGGGCTGGAAGAAAAGGCCAGGCTGACGCTGAATTTTCTGAAAAGAAAGACAGCCGAGTACGAACAGATAAGGCGCCAGATAGAACAACTCACTATCGAGATCGAAGAAAACAATCGGAAAGCCGTTAGCGATTAGCCCTTAGTCATAAGCTAAAAGCTGCTAAGCGCTAACAGCTAACCCCTAACCCTAAAATGTAACCCAAGGGGCGGAGCTATAGGCGCGCTCCGCGCGCGGCCATTAGCGATTAGCCTTAGCTATTAGCTATGAACTATTGTATTTTCAGTAAAGGGCATGATAACATTAAATATCATTTATCTCTAAAATATCGGGAGGACAAAAATGCCCCAATTAACACTGGAATATTGGGAAGATGACGGATGGTTTGTGGGTCGCCTGGTAGAGGTCCCTGGGATATTTAGTCAGGGTGAAACCGTGGAAGAGCTTAAGGAAAATATCCAGGATGCTTATAGACTAATGCTGGAAAGTGAACCAATGGAACCATTCCCTGCTCAGCGTAATCGCATTCCCCTTGAGGTAAGTGCGTGAAGCGGAGGGAATTCATTCGTCAATTGGTAAATGAAGGTTGTTCTCTTTATCGTCGGGGAACCAGCCATGATATTTATTGGAATTCTAAAACTGGCAGAAAGGCACCGGTTCCAAGACACCAGGAAATCAAAAATACTTTATGCGCACTTATAAGAAATCAATTAGGTGTCCCCAAATATTAATACACGCCTAGACCTATTCCCTATATACCATGAGCTGTGTGCGCGCTCCGCGCGCGGCCATTAGCTAACAGCAGACAAATCCCAATATGGAATATCGAAATCCGAAATCCGAAAAAAATTAGAATGACAGAAATAAGAAATTCTAAACGATATGATCTCGAGAATAGGACGCTTCTCTTTGCAAGGGATATAAGAAATTTTGAGACCTTTGCAAAACGATACAAAAGTTGTAATATCGTCATCCCCCGGCTTGACCGGGGGATCCAGTGTTTTCAAGGACTTTCTGGATTCCCCCGGCCTTGGACATGCCGGGGCAGGCTTATCGAGTCCGGAATGACGGAAAAAGGAGTTACTCAAAGGTCTCATTTTGTCGGAAGGTTAAAAAGACCTGCTGCGAATATTGAGGTTAGTACCTGTACAGTTTTTAGATTTTGTTTTGAACATTTGAATCTTGGATCTGTTTCGAAACCGGGAACCCGCTTGCGGGCCTGAGCCGAGCGCAGCGAGCGAAGAATTTCGAATTTCGATATTGGAATTTCGTATTTATAACTAATGTCATGCCTTATCTAACCACTATACCCCGTTACCTATTATATCTCCTATTGATACTGACCCCTCTAATGCGTGGCTCTGTCCAATCCTGGGCGGTGGCCGTAATCGAGATAACAACCCTCATCGCCCTCACACTGTTCCTGATACGCAACTGCCTGGCGCGCGACTGGAAATGGATCAAGACACCCCTTGACCTCCCCATCCTCTGTCTCCTGTTTCTCTCTTTTCTCTCTACTATCTTCTCTATCCATCGCGGTACTAGCCTCTGGGCCATGGTTTTACTATTTAACTATTTAACCATTTTCTATTTAAGTGTTTATTTGACGCAGACAAGGGCCCGGCTGAGGACCCTCATCTATATAATAATCGGGGTGGCCACGTTCCTCGCCGTGTTCGGGCTGTTCAAGAGGTTCGGCGCGAACCCCTTTCCATGGTGGGACTATGGGGACCTGAGATACACCCCCGAGGTGCTCTCTTCCACATACGGCAACCGTAACCACCTGGCGGGATACATGGAGATGGCCATACCCCTCTGCCTCGGCCTTTTCCTGTTAGGATATCGGGGCGGCAAGCTTTTCCTGGTCTTCTATTTAACCATCCTGCTGTTCTCCGCCCTGATACTGACCCTGAGCCGTGGCGGCTGGATAGGCATGCTCTGCGGGCTCATCTTTATGTCTGCCTGCCTTCTGCGCAGCAAGTACTTCATGTATAAAAGGTCCCTTACCGGTTCCATAGCCGGTTTCATAATCCTGGCCTTGATCATACTGGCCAGCACGCCTGTCGTGGAGAGGATCATAACCCTGGAACATAACGTGCAGGAACCCAATCTGGAGGCGCGCGCCCGGGTCTGGGGCGGGATCATGGACATGATCGGAGATTATCCCATACTGGGGTCAGGCCCCGGCACATTCGCCACCGTCTTTACCCAATATCAGCCGCCCGGCCAGGCAGCCAGGTATTTTTACGGCCATAACGATTATCTGCACCTTATATCCGAGACAGGCGTTATACTCATCCCCATAATAATATGGATGGGGATTGTCCTGTACGCAAAGGGGTTTCATAAATTCAAAAACCCCAGCCGCCTCATCCGCGGCACAACCCTAGGAGCCATGACCGGCATCACGGCCATCCTTGTTCACAGTGTGGTAGATTTCAACCTCCACATCCCAGCGAACGCCATCTTATTCACGATACTTGCGGCCATTGTTGTATCTCCAATTCCACGGTATAATCCATAACCTATAACTCCTGGCTTCTCACTCCTTAATCTTCGCGCTGCGAGCTATGAGTTGCTTTATTTTGAATCTTGAATTCCGGCGCAGCCGGGTAATCCTGAATGTTGAATGTTGAATCTCGAATCTTGAATCCACCGAAGGTGGTAATTTGGAATCCCGGCCCCGCCGGGGGATCTTGAATTTTGAATGTTGAATGTTGAATTTTGAACCTGGAATTTGGAATGTCTTTTGACAACGTTC
Organism: uncultured Desulfobacteraceae bacterium; assembly: GCA_964449025.1. Taxonomy (GTDB): domain Bacteria; phylum Desulfobacterota; class DSM-4660; order Desulfatiglandales; family HGW-15; genus CAYUYB01. Next base: position 3,271 of record CAYUYB010000154.1, on the reverse strand, counting down.
TCAACGCTCCTAACACCGTGAGATGAAAGAGCGTCCCCCTTTTCACAAGAAGCCCTCTTGACATCCATACCTGGGTATTAGATCATATTCTTGGTTGATAAAGAGATCTCAAGGAGGGCGATATGCTAAGTAAAGCGATAACGATGGAAGTCGAGCCGGAAAAAATAATTGAGGCGGTAAGGAATATGAAAAAGAAGGAAAGAGATTCTTTCTTAGAAGACCTGCTTGCCGCTACTTCCCCCGAGTATCTCAAGAGCATCAGAGACGCTCGTGATGATTACAGCGCGGGGAGAGTAAGATCTCATAAAGAGGTTTTCGGGAGGTGAAGTACAACCTTGTATATACCAACCGGGCTGACAAGGATATCCAGAAACTTCCACCTGAAATTAAAAGACGCATAGGAAAAACCCTCCTCCGATATAAACACGATCCTCATAAATATTCTGAAACACTTAGGGACCCTAAAATAGGGAGTTATAGGTTCAGAATTGGCGATTATAGAGTTATTTTCGATATTGAAGGCAATGATATTGTCGTTTTGCGTGCAGGGCACAGGAAAGATATTTACAAAAAACTCTGATCTTTAACCAATATCTAAATTCATTAGCTTTCAGCTATCATCTATATCCTTTGCTCTCATACCACGAACCTCTTCTTCATCTTCGGCGCCCGTCCCGAGGCCGTCAAAATGGCCCCAATAAGAAAGGGCCTTGAACCGCATCCGAAAAATGAACCAATCTCTAAACAGACCCTGCCTGCGCCGCGAACGTCGCGGCAGGCAGGCCAAATTTACCCGCCGTCAGTCTGGCGGACGATCCTAACGCTCCCAACGATCTCAACGCTCCCAACGATATTCCTTGAATCTGGAATCTGAAATATTCTAACTTGACTTTTAATTTATCCATGCTATTTTGAAACCATGTTTAAAAGATGGCTTGAAATATCTGAGCAAAAAAGCTGCCTGATGATCGGACCAAGACGCTCCGGAAAAACAACATTACTCAAGCAGCGATATCCGGAATTGCCATACGCGACTCTGGATGATCTTGATCTTCTTGACTGGGCCGGGCGCGATCCGAAAGGGTTCGTAGGCAGTCTTGGGAAGCTGGCAATCATAGACGAAATCCAGCGTCTTCCGTCACTCACAGTCGCGGTTAAATACGGCGTTGATAATGAGGGCGCGCGTTTTTTTATGACCGGATCCAGCACCATAGGTCTTATGGACGCCGCCGCCGACACGCTGGCCGGGAGAATTGATATTGTTTCCCTTCCCACGGCCTGCTGGGGGGAGAATGACGGCGAGCCGGTTCATTCGAGTTTAAATGAGCAGGTCGGTTTACCCAAAATCAGAGAGGCAAATCGCCGTTTGAAGGATGCGATAACATACGGGCAATTCCCTGAAGTACTTGATCAGGAAAGCATTGAAAAGAAAAAGGAGATACTTGTAAATTACAGGAACACATATTTCACCAGGGACCTGATGCAATTGTCAAATATCGAAAACCTTGAAGGACTTCTGGCGGTATTCCATCACCTTATCCGCTCCCTGGGTTCACATCTTGAAGTGTCCAATTTTGCGAGAGAAGCCGGAATCAGCCACCCAACGGCCAAGAAATATCTTAATGCCCTAAACCAGGCACAAATGACATTCAAGCTCTACGGTTATCAATATGGTCCGGCGAAACGTTATATTAAAGCGGCAAAGACCTATTTTTCCGATAACGGTATTATAAACAGTTTAAATGCCGGTCTAAATGAGGGCCAGCTTTTAGAAAACTTCGTCATAGCTGAGCTGGAAAAGCGGCGAAAACTTGGATTCATAAAGGCGGATCAGTTTTATTACTATAAAAGCTCGTCCGGAAATGAAATTGACTTGATATTTGAAACGGATAGCACGATATACGCGGTTGAGGTTAAGGCCACAAAAAGACCGGGTCCTAAGGAGTTTCGGAACCTGAGGCAATTTAAAGACCGTCTGAATCGACCGATCAAACGTATTCTTTTCTACACGGGAGAGGATTACAGGACAGTGGATGATATCCGCCTGCTGCCCATCGGAGCCCTCTATCGGGGACATTAATGCCCTCTCTCTGCTCCATGTGTTGCTCTGATACCCTGATGCTCTGTCCTCCGACTTCTGCCTGGCCCCTGGTTTTTCTGAATCTGGAATCCGGAATTTTGAATCTTGAATCTCGAATCTTGAATCCACCGAAGGTGGTAATTTGAAATCCCGGCCCCGCCGGGCAATCTTGAATGTTGAATCTCGAATCTTGAATCCACCGAAGGTGGTAATTTGGAACCTTGAATTTTGAATGTTGAATCTTGAATTTTGAATCCGCCTCCGGCGGCAGACCAGATAGACCAAATTATCCTGAAACCATCAAGATGGCGCAACCTCAGACTTGACCTATCAATATATATTATTTAAGATATGATCATGATGTTTTTATAGGAGGCAATCATGAAAGAATATAAAAGAATTGAAATTAACCCTAATATTATGTTCGGAAAACCTGTAATAAAAGGTACACGTATTACAGTAGAACAGATTTTGCGCAAACTTGCAGGGGGAATGGATATTAATGAAATAATCTCAGATCACCCACATTTAAGACCCGAAGATATTTTTGCCGCCCAGGGATTTGCTGCCGATCATCTGGCTGAAGAAGAGATAGCCTTTGGTTAATTGAGAGAGTGTGGAAGTGAAATTTTTAGCAGATGAATGTTGTGGTGCCGGATTAGTTGAATCTTTAAGGAACGATGGCCACGATGTATTATACATAATGGAAGAAAAGCCGGGGGCGACTGACGAAGAGGTTTTGCTTATCGCATATAATGATGATCGTATTCTGATAACGGAAGATATGGATTTTGGTGAACTTGTTTATCGTTTCAAAAAACCTGTCAAAGGTATTATTCTTATACGAATTGAGGTAAAAGAAAGACATCTTAAATGGGAGCGATTACAGAAATTAATTGAGAACTATCCTGATAGATTAAGAGGCCGATTTGTTGTTATTGACACTAAAAAATTTCGTTTTCGGCCTATTATGACCTGATCTGTGTCCTATGCTCTTTGCTCTTAGTCCTCAGTCCTTGATACTCAGTCCTGTTCATTGTGGCCAGACAGATTTACCCCGTTGAATAGCTCCAAAGGAGCACCCGTAGGGATTCAACCGGGGCGAGATAGACGAGAACAAACCAGATGAGCAGATAGACCAGACAGACCAGACAGACCAGATAGACCAGACAGACCAAACAGACCAGATAG
>CAYUYB010000153.1:0-6521 GCA_964449025.1 uncultured Desulfobacteraceae bacterium | reverse complement strand
GGTAGCCTTCGTGGGTTCGACAGGTGCTGGTAAGAGCACCTTGCTGGAACTTATTCCCCGTTTCTATGACGTAACCGAAGGAAGTATCCTAATTGATGGTATAGATATACGAAATGTCACCTTGGAGTCATTGCGGAGGCAAATAGGTTTAGTGAGCCAGGAGATCCTGCTCTTCCACGACACTATCGCCAATAACATCAGTTGCGGTTTACAGGACGTTGATATGGAACTCATACATAAAGCTGCAAGGTCTTCTCATGCCCATGGTTTTATCATCAAGCAGCCTGATGGTTATAACACCATAGTGGGAGACAGGGGAAGCCTCTTATCTGGAGGACAAAAACAGCGTATCTCAATAGCAAGAGCAATCCTGTCCAATCCTTCAATATTGCTCCTGGACGAGGTAGCCTCAGCCCTTGACGCGGAAAGCGAGGAACTCATTCAGGCATCAATTGAAAGCCTCAAAGGAGAAAGAGCCATTCTCATTGTTGCCCACCGATTGAGCACCATCAGGAATGCCGACAGGATCTTTGTCCTTGAAGACGGTCATATTGTAGAGTCAGGTAGTCATAAAGATCTGATGGGCCTTAACGGAAGATTTCGCCGGCTGCATGACATGCAGTTTCAGACATACATGATCTGAAAGCCTCTTCCTCGCCTTGTATGAATGGTTTATTCATGATGGTTTGAACAAGATTGACGAATAGACATGTTATGTATTTCTCAATATATTACTAATAACATCCTCCGGAAGACCATGAACTCGAATCAGTTTCATCCTTGACCCTTTACCTGATATTATCTCAATGTTTCCCTTAGGGACCTCTAGCTTTTTAGAAAGCAACGATATCAAAGCCCGGTTTGCCTTTCCTTCGACCGGAGGATCAACCACGCTTATCCTGTAGATATCGCCTTCTCTGCCAAGAACCTCGTTCCTGGAAGATCTGGGGACCAACTTTACTTTAATGACGGACCTCACGTCATTCATTTCCGCATCTATCCTAAACGCGACGCGAGTTGAATAAGGCTCTGCACCAGAAAGGACTGCAGGAATATTATAACCAGTATCACGATAATCGGGGAAAAATCAATCCCGCCGTAATAAACAGGTATCCACCGTTTTATATTATACATAACCGGCTCTGTTACCGAGTGGAGAAATCTCACCACCGGATTGTACGGGTCGGGATTTACCCACGAAATGACAGCCCTGGCTATCACAATCCACATATACAAGGTCAGACCTATATCCAGTATCCTTGCTACAGCAACTACAAAATTTGCGATCACAAACATCGGTGTTTTTCCCTAAACAATAAAAGATGTTAGAGCGGGCTATAAGCCGGGTTCTGTTTACCGGAGCAGCATATGCGTAACTCCGGAACGATGACCATTCATCTAGCCTTGATGTTGCCATCAAGATCAAGCGACCTACCCGGGGATTCGGGCGGACCACCCTAAAACTCCCCCTATTTGATCTTGCTCCGGATGGGGTTTGCCTAGCTCCCGCCGTCACCGGCAGGACTGGTGAGCCCTTACCTCACCGTTTCACCCTTACCCCGCACTCAGTCTGTCAGAAGATTCGCTTTTGTTAAAGAATATCAATAAGCATATGGAATCTGAGGCAATACACCTTAATTGCCAGACTGAGTGCGGGGCGGTTTTCTTTCTGTTGCACTTTCCTTCCCGTCACCGGGACTGGACGTTATCCAGCATCCTGTCCTGTGGAGCCCGGACTTTCCTCCCCTTTACCAAAAGGCAAAGCAGCGGTCATCCCACCCACTCCAACATCTTGAGTATTCTAATAATACTTTGTTTGTTTGTAAAGGGAAGACTTTTAATCCATCCGGTCACAGCTGGTCATTTTCAAGACGACAATCACATAGGCGGGGCGCAGGTCCGGAGCTGTGACCAGATATTAGTCAAACCTCTCCAGAGCCTTTACATAATATTCATCCTCGCCCCAGTAAAGCAACCGGGCGCAACTGGGACACGTGAGCAATGAATCACACCTTTTCAATTCAATAAACTGCTGCGGAGGGATCCGCATATGACATGTTTGGCAAACGCCATCTATAACCGCTGCGATGGCAACCCCTTTCTTTCGCTCCTTGAGAAAAAGATATCTTTTCAGCAGATCCCGATCAACCGCCCTGCTGAATTCCTCCCGCTGCTTCTCCAGGATATCTGACTTATTATCCAATTCCTTGATCTCTTTTTCTATATCTTCCCTGGCTATTTCGAATTGTCTTTTGAGTGCTGCCAGGTCATCTTTATCATCAAGATACTTTTTCTCAATAAGCTCAATGTCCTCCATCATCTGAAGGATATCTTCCTCATACCTGCCTTTTTCCCTCTCCAGATCCTCGATTTCCTTTAATGCCGCGGTATATTCTTTATTAGATCTTATATTGCCCAGTTTTATCTGGCTCTTTTCCATTCTACTTTCCAGATCTTGAACTACCTGTTCCAGTGACCGCCTCTCCTTCTTAAGAGCTTCAAGTCTCTCACCTTCTTCCTCTAAAACCGCTTCTTTCCCGCCAAAAGCCTCCTCAATTTCCTTTATCTTCAAGGGGGCCCGTTTCTTTCTGATATTTATTCCCGCAATCTTATTATCGCAATCCTGAAGCAGTATCAGATCCCTAATCTTATCTTTCAACCCTTAAACCCTCCTTCATGCTAGTGCTTTATCATTGATAAACGAATCCTCTCGCGTTTTCCTGCTTAAACAAGTTAGTGCTAATAATAACTCATGGATAGCTGCTGTTGTTCGTAGAGCTCCAGAAATACATGCCAGTGATATCCTTTTAAACATTCTCTTAATATGTCGGCAAATAGAGTCATGGCCTTCTCTTCAATGTGAAAATGTCCGCCGTCGACCAAGGCCAGATTCATGGTTTAAACCAGCGATGCTTCAGCTATCGATAAACGTACTGTCTTATCCAAGAGATCTCGTATATCCTGCACCTCGGATATCATAAAAACAGTTATCCTCAATTCCCGTAATACCGCGGCCATAAAATAGAAAGGCGCACCTTGAAATGGTGCGCCTTTCTCGCATTTCCGGATCCCTCTTAGGAATTTGGATATTCTTAATATATTAGCAGACATCTTTATATGATGTGTCTCTGATGGGCCCACCTGGGTTCGAACCAGGGACCGACCGGTTATGAGCCGGTGGCTCTTCCATCTGAGCTATGGGCCCTAAACCTTGATTTTGAGTTACCACAAGAAATAAAATGCAGTTGTAAGTTCAATTTGTCAAGAAGAATTCCCAATATGAATACATCTATTTCTCGAGAAAACTCTTCAATTTTCTGCTTCTGCTTGGATGCCTTAATTTTCTCAGGGCCTTTGCCTCTATTTGCCTGATCCTCTCCCTGGTTACACGAAAATCCCGCCCTACTTCTTCCAGCGTATGGTCGGATTTCTCACCGATACCGAATCTCATTCTAAGAACCTTTTCCTCTCTCGGGGTAAGTGAGGTCAGCACCTTCCTGGTCTGTTCACCCAGGCTGTAATTAACAACCGCTTCCCCAGGTGACACAACCTTCTTATCCTCGATAAAATCACCAAGATGGCTGTCCTCTTCCTCTCCTATGGGCGTTTCAAGGGATATGGGTTCTTTTGCTATTTTTAACACCTTCCTAACCTTTTCCAACGGGTATTCCATCTTTTCAGCTATTTCTTCGGGAATAGGCTCTCTCCCGTGTTCCTGAACCAGATATCTGGACGTACGGATAAGTTTGTTTATGGTTTCTATCATGTGAACGGGTATCCGAATGGTCCTTGCCTGATCAGCTATCGCCCTTGTTATAGCCTGTCTGATCCACCACGTAGCGTAGGTGCTAAACTTGTATCCCCTCTGGTATTCAAATTTTTCAACGGCCTTCATCAGCCCAATGTTTCCCTCTTGAATAAGATCTAGAAACTGCAACCCCCTGTTGGTGTACTTTTTTGCTATACTTACTACTAAACGTAAATTTGCCTGAATAAGCTCTTGTTTAGCCGCTTTAGCCTTTATCAAACTTCTTGTTGCCTTTTGCAGGGTCTCTTTTAGCTCCCTGTGATTCATATTGGTACGTTCTTTTATATCCTTAATGCATCTCTGCGCCTCGTTTATTTCAGTCTTAAATACGACTAATTCCGACTTTTTCAACTTAAGAGGTGTTACCACCTGATTGTCTCTGGCCGTCTTCGGGATTTTGGCAATACATTTCTTTATGTATGTTATTGATTTACCTCCAGCTTTCATCATGCAGCCCTCGAGTGTCTTTTCGGCAATTCCCATCTCTAAGGTCAGATCTCTGAGCATTGCCACCATGTTGTCAAGCTGCCCTTTCTCAAGCTTGAAATTGTCTATCAATTCAACCATCTCTTTATGGATCTTTTCTATCCTGGTATTGAGCCTCTTTTTGTTAGCAGCCGAACAACTCTTTTTTGATACCTCTCGTTTTAACTTGCGATACTTTTGATATAGTCCATCAACCTGATCAATAACCTTTATCATATATTCTTTCTTCTCGCCCAGTTGGGCATGACCTTCTTCATATTCAGGCTCATTTATAATATTTTTCAACTTGATTTCGCCTTCTTTTAGTTTGCGCCCCAGCTCAATTATATATTCAATAGCGACACAACACCTTAATAATAAATCAAATGTATCTCTTTCTCCCTCCTCAATCCTTTTGGCAATATCCACCTCCCCTTCCCTTGTCAGGAGGGAGATACAACCCATCTCTTTCAGATACATCTTTACCGGATCTGAAACCTTTGTTGACCCCTCTACGATCTCTGTCCTAAAGGTCTCTTTTTCTAACAACTTCTCCTTTTTTTTCTTCATTTTCTTGGAGCGCTCGATCTCGTCTCTAGCCGACTCATCTATAACCATAATGTCCAGATCTTCAAACATCATCATTACATCATCGATATGTTCCGAAGAGACTATTTCGTCGGGCAGATCATCATTTAACTCCTCATAGGTGATATACCCTTTATCTTTGCCGATCTCTATCAATCGTTTCAGATTCGCCAAATCAGATTTATTGTTCATTATATGCCTCCTAAGTATTACCTCTTAACGCACCTTTTCTAATAAGGAATGACCTCTTGAAAGCCCTCAAGGAATCTTGTCTCGCATGTCTTTTACTTCATTTAACAGTTGGGATGTCCTTTCCAAGTCCCCTATGGTATTGTGTAATGTCTTTGATAACTTAATCTTTGAAATCTTTTTCTTAAATTCATTGATAGCCTGATCCAATGTCTCACCGGGACAGATGGGAGGTGAAAGCATAATCTCTCTATATCTCTCCCTGGCAGAGACATCCTCTAGCCTTTCAAATATCCCGTCAGGATTCATACCTCCTTCTTCTTTATAGCTCTTGTCCACGCATCGGAAGATTTCGATTATGTTTGGATCTGAGAGAAGCACATGATAATCAGTATCTATAAAGTTATCCATCACTTGGGGATAGTGAATCACAAGATTCAGAAAATCCCTCTCCGGGCTTATGGCGATATTTAAACTGGACAGACTTTTTTTAAGCCTGTCTCCATTTAGTTCCCGGTTCCTATCTAATCGCGAAGCCCGAAGTTGACCCGATACTATTGATTCGGCGATGCCGCTTTTTTCCGAAAAACGCCGGGTATAAAGCAGACGCTGCGGCTCGCTATTCATATTAGAGAGCACGGGAATAATCTCTTCTAAAAGTCTTACTTGCCCATCTATCCCTCCATTTATCGACGATACCTTCAAATCAATATAGAATTCAAAAATGGGCATTGCCTTACCAAGGGTTTCGAGAAAGACCTTCAGACCCTCCTTATTGACAAAACTGTCAGGGTCATCCCCAGAAGGCAATACCATGACCCTTGCTGTCAGACCTTCATTGAGAAAGAGAGGGAGGCTCCTAATGGTCGCCCCCTTCCCGGCTTTATCAGAATCAAATACAACAATAGCTTCCTCCGTGTACCCCTTGAGTCTTCTTATATGATCAATGGTAAGCGAGGTGCCTAGGGTAGCCACTACTTCATTAAATCCATAACTTCTCAATGCGAGGACATCCATATATCCTTCCACTATCACAACCCTACCGCTCTCCCTGATGGCTTGATGCGCCTCATGAATACCATAAAGCAACTCGCCTTTCTGAAAAACGGGTGTTTCAGGCGTATTTAAATATTTCGGCAATGATTCGTCCAAGACCCTGCCTCCGAAACCCGCCACCTTTTTTTGTATATTATGGATCGGGAAAAGGACACGACCCCGAAAACGATCATGGTAACCATGGTTCTTGTTAGGGATAATAAGGCCTGCCTCAACAGCCTTATCCATATCCACTCGTTTATCCTTCAGGAATCTGGTAAGAGATTCCCTCTCCGGCGGCGCATAGCCAAGCATGAAATCTTTGATAACATCTTTAGACAGGCCTCTTTTTTCCAGATACTCGCGCCCCAACTTGCCCTTCTCGGTTTTGGTAAGAACATGGTTATAGTATCTTGCAGCGGTTTCATTCAGCTGA
>CAYUYB010000152.1:0-6593 GCA_964449025.1 uncultured Desulfobacteraceae bacterium | reverse complement strand
TCCTCAGCCCTATACGGTTTTGGGTGGTAACAATCTCGTCAAGCACATCTTTCTCCGTAAGGGGATTTATGAGAACCGCTCTTAAAACCACTATGTTCTGGGGTCGATAGGTGGTGGACTCCAGAGTGGTTCTGGAAACAAAGGTCGTATCATCCCTTCTTAATTCTCGATGGAGCTTGACATTCAATCTGTTAATAAGCCGGTTTACATTTCTGATCTTTCTCCTGGTGTCGTGGAAATTACCGGATTCCTTGGCGGATAAATTACTGTCTTTCCAGATGGCGATCTGTCTGTGGACCTTCAGTGGGATAAAGCGATAGTTGAGAATGAAAAGCTCAGGATGATTCAGTATCTCAAAATTACCGCAATTATCAAGGATGTCCCTCAGATAATCGGTTGACTCTCGAGCGTGTCTGAACAGCAGACCATACCCTTTTCGGCCGATGATCTTGAGCGAGGCCCAGGGCTTAAGACAATTAAATGGCCTTGATCCTTCAATGGTAAAGCGACCGGTATCAACGGAATTTCGTCGTATGATATAGCGTGATTGGTGTTTAATAAGGTTAAGGTCCTTTTCGTTCCTGAAAAGGACAAGCCCCATGCTATTGGGACAATAGAATAGTTTATGGGTGTCAATGGAGACAGAATCCGCCTTTTCTATCCCTTTAAACAGAGACCGATATTCGTCCACAAGAAGAACGGGGCCTCCCCAGCAAGCGTCAACATGAAAATGGGCGCCTGCTTCAGTGGATATATCTCTTAAGGCCTCGAGATTATCTACATTGCCGGTTTCAGTGGTTCCGGCAATACCGATAATAGCTATGACCTTTGTTTTCTCGTTCCTGCCGCCTCTCCGGAGCGTCTTGATCTTTCGAAGTAGTTTTGTGATATCAACGTGGTTATCGCTATCCACAGGTATCTTGATGACGTTGGCTTCACCGATTCCGAGGAGATTAGCGGCCTTGGTGATGGAATAATGACCTCTGGTGGATACTATCACCACACCTCTCTTGTATCTGTAATGGCTGAGGGCTTTTTCCATCCCGCCAGCCCGGAGTCCGGGGAAAGAGCGGTCCGGAGGGAAGGCCTTTTCTCTTGCCACCATCAGAGCCGTCAGGTTGGAAATAGTCCCTCCTGAAGTCACATTACCCAGCGCAACCCGCGGATTATGGATGTTTCTGGTGTAAAAACCGTCTTTCCTTTTGAATATCAGTTTATGAAGCCAGGCTATCAGTTCCCTTTCGACAAAGCTTGATGCCTTTGCCGTCTCTATCTTAACCTGATTCTGATTCAGGGCTGCGATAATCATCTCAAGCAGTATCATGAAATAAGGGATCGCACTGGTCATATGGCCTATATAGAAAGGATTGCCCACCTTGACTGAGTGATTTATAATCTTTGACCTGATCTCCGATAGCACATCCTTTATGAGGTAAGGGCTGTCAGGGATTGACGTTTGATTAAAGATATCACTCAGTTCGGGAAGGGTTACGCTGCTGTGGATCCCGCCTTTTTCCTGAAAGAAGACATGAATCAATTCAAGTAGTTCATGACCGAACTCCACGAATTTATCGGGAGAGTCCGGCATGATAAACAGTTTTCTGAGATATTCGAGTGTGGATTTGATTTCTTTGGGCGAACTCAATATAAGCGCCTTTCTAAATATTAGATAATCGGCTTTTAAAACCTGCGAGCCATGGCCTCTGACAATTATTGAAAGGTCAGGCCTATATAAGGTTTTTTCAGGCAGGAAGTCAAGCCGGTTGCCGGAAAAGCGGTGTGATGATGATCTCATTTATCTTGCAGAGTCCGGATTTCTTCCCTGATATACTCGATCTTGTCAATAAGATCCTCGCTAACGCCTTCGTTTCTGTTCTTAAGCCGTTTTTTCAATCTATTTAGCTCTTTTTCCAGGTCAAGGATAGTATTTAATGAGTGTTGCAAGGGATCTTCGGGATACCCCTCAACAGGAACTTTGTCCCGAACAATCTCTCTTGCCTTGAGGATAAGCTGCTCCTTCCATGCCGGGACATGGGCTTCAAGACCTGCTTCCGACCGGATTTTATCTGCCAGGGCCTCACTGGAGGATGGTTCTCCATGGACTACGAATACCCTGGGGCGAGATTCCTTGAAATTGCTGACCCAACCCATAAGATCTCTCTGGTCGGCATGGGCCGAGAATCCGCCAATTGTGTATACCTTGGCCTTGACAGCCACATTCTCTCCGAAAATCTTCACAAATTTGGCACCTTCAACGATCTTTCTACCTGTAGTTCCCGTTGCCTGGAAGCCCACAAGCACCAGGCTTGCCCCGGGGCGCCAGAGATTGTGCTTAAGGTGGTGCTTTATCCTGCCCGCTGTACACATACCATTCCCTGCTATGATAATTGAGGAGCCCCGTTCTTCATTTATGGAAATTGATTCTCTGGTAGTAGGAGTGAAACGTAGCCTAGGCATATCAAAGGGGTCGAACCCCTGGTTCACTATGGCCATTGCTTCTTTATCATAATATTTTTTATTCTTTCTGAATATCTGGGTAGCCTTTATCGCCAGAGGGCTATCAAGGTAGATGGGGATATCGGGCAATTTACCACTTCTTTGGAATTCTCCCAGGATATAAAGGATTTCCTGAGTCCTTTCAACCGCGAAGGCGGGGATTATTATCTTCTCACCCTCGGACACAGCGTATCGTATGGCATCCAGAAACTCATCTTTACTCTCTTCGAAAGAACGATGCAGACGGTTGCCGTAGGTGGATTCGATAAATAGGTAATCTGCAGTAAATATCTCATAGGGATCTTCAAGGATCAGCTGATTACTCTTTCCAATGTCGCCCGAAAAGACGATCTTAACATCCCCGCCCGTTGTAGTTTCCCATATCTCCAGAATGGATGACCCTAGGATATGCCCGGCGTTTCGGAGTCTTGCCCTTGTCCCTGTATCAATCTCTATTATCCTGTCTCTCTCAACAGGCGAGAATAGATTGAGGCTTTCCTCCGCGTCCGCGGTGGTATAAAGGGGAATTATCTCGTTCTTTGATTGTCTTTTATTCTTTCGTGTCTGCCACTCGGCATCCATTTCCTGGATATGGGCTGAATCAAGGAGCATGATTTCACAAAGTTCCGCCGTGGGCGGTGATGTGATTATCCTGCCCTTGAAGCCGTCCTTTACCAGTTTAGGTATCCTTCCGCTATGATCGATGTGCGCGTGGGTCAGAAACAGGGTATCGATTTCGCGGGGATCAAATCCCCAGCCAGCCCGGTTCCGGCTTTCCATTTGTTTTCCGCCCTGGAAGAGGCCACAATCAACGAGAAATTTTTTGCCCGTGGTATTTTCTATTAAATAACAGGAACCGGTGACGCAACGCGCACCGCCCATACACTTTATTTTTATCATATTTGTCCCTTTCTGACATTATTAAACCTTCTCCCGATTAGGCTGCTATTCGGTTTCCACGGAATACTATTAATGTTGTCTTGAAAAGAATGGCTGTGACCGTCATTTAATATTCGATGCTCCGTATTCTCCAGCTGCGATGCTCGCTCGGTCCCACCATGACGCTTTGAATCGTGATCCGTGATAGATTGGTTCGGAGATGATGCAAATCGTCAAACTCCAACTTGAAGCAAAATATGTTATGTTTCTCCGTCCTCGTCTTCATGATTTATTATGGGATACCTGTATTCATCTCCTAGATAGTTCTTTATCAACAGTTCATTACCCTTGATGGCGCGGATATACTTGGGGGTAACTGGAATCTTGCCTCCACCTCCGGGGAGATCTATTACAAACTTGGGGATGCCTAAGCCTGAAATATTGCCCTGTAATTCAGACATGATCTCTAGGCCCTTTTGGATCCCTGTCCAGAAATGGGATGTTCCCTTTGCTGTATCCATCTGAAACAGATAGTACGGTCTCACTCGTATAGCAAGCAATTTCAGCATCAATTCCTTTATTATCAGGCTGTTGTCGTTAATCCCCCTGAGGAGCACCGTTTGGCAACCAATTGGTATCCCTGAATCGGCCAGAAGGGAACATGCATAGGTTGCCTGAGGGGTTATCTCCGAAGGGTGATTAAAGTGGGTATTTACATAGAGGGGATGAAAACCTCTAAGCATGTCCGCGAGTTGTTTTGTCACACGATGGGGCAGGGTACACGGGATCCTAGTGCCTATGCGTATGATTTCCACATGAGATATAGACCTGAGTTCGTTTAGGATTTTAAATAGTTCCTTATCTGGGAGAAGCAAGGGATCACCCCCTGATAAAAGCACATCCCTTACGGCTTTTGTCGCCCTAATGTAGGAGATGCCTTCTTGTATGCTCTTTCGGGTCACCATTGACGGTGTGCCCACCTTTCTTTTTCTGTTGCAAAACCTACAGTACATGGCACAGCGGCCTGAGACCAGGAAAAGGACTCGGTCAGGGTATTTATGGGTGAGGCCCGGAACAGGTGAAAGACCTTCTTCATTTAGCGGGTCCACAACTCCCTCGTTCCGGGTTATTTCACGAATATCCGGGACGGCTTGCCTGTATATGGCATCCCCCTTTTGTCTTATGAGACTCAGATAATAAGGGTTTATCGACATTGGATATCTCGAAATCACCTCGCTTATATCGTCTTTTTCAATCTGAGGAAACACGTAAGATAATTGCTCAGGCGTGGTTATGCTGTCTGAAAGGAGTTTCTCCCATGATTCCATGGGGCGTGCGTTTTTAAAAGCAGATGTCAATGATAATATACCCTGAAATCTAAGATTAGCGCCTGTTATTTTGACTGAAAAACCTCTATGCCGACAATCAGATTGATCCGGTTATGAGTACATAAAAAACCAAATTAGGGTCCAAGGTTACAAGGGTCAAGTGGCCGACTATACTTATAAAGTATCTTAGGCTGAAGGCTGTTAGGTTTTAGCTATTAGGTATTAGCCATTGGCTATTATGTATAAGGAGCCAGAATATGGGTGGTCAATTTTGTCTACCGCATTCTCCTATCTTCCAATCTTGTTATTTTCTAATCTTCTCACCTTCTTTAACTTCTGAAGCTCTTTACCCTATGCGCATGTCGTCTTGAAATGACCATCTGTGATCGGAGATTAGCGATATCTGTACCCTATCATGATACATCATACGTTTTAGTAAAGAATTTTCTCCATGTTTGCAAGTTTTGATTCGTAAAAGGAATTTTTTGGGAGTCTTTTGTGGTCTCGGGGAGAAGGTGGTAAACATCGGTATGTTTGTGGGATGTTTCGTGCTCGCGGCCTATGCCGTTTCAAAGAGCGACTCCATCAACTCCTTCAACGATTCTATTCCCACGACCCTTATACCGGTTACGGACGCACAGCTTTCCATGTTGGTTTTGGAAACGATGCATTTGGTGAATCCCAACTTCTTAGCCTCACTTATCCTTGATTCAGGCTGACTTACACCGCGAACCTCACCTGCAAGCCCGACCTCTCCGAATATTACCATATCCCCGGATACGGGCTTGTTTAAAAAGCTTGAAGTCATGGCGGAAACGATTCCCAGGTCAGCCGCAGGTTCGTCCACCTTGAGCCCTCCGGCAACATTCACGAATATATCCTGGTCTCCCATCTCTATACCTACCCTCTTCCCAAGGACGGCCACGAGAAGGGATATTCGGTTATGATCAACGCCAACCGCCGTTCTCCGTGGGATCCCCAGTGGGCTGGGACCTACAAGGGCCTGTATTTCCACTAGCACGGGCCTTGTCCCTTCAACGCATGGGATTACGATGGAACCTGATGCGCCTTCGGGTCGCTCCTCCAGAAATATCCTGGAAGGATTGCCGATTTCTCTCAATCCCGACTCTTTCATCTCAAAGACGCCTATTTCATTAGTGGAACCATAACGGTTTTTTACCGCTCGCACTATCCTGAACATGTGGCTGCTGTCACCTTCAAAATAGAGGACTGTATCCACAAGATGTTCGAGCACCTTCGGCCCGGCAATGGCACCTTCTTTGGTCACGTGCCCGATAAGAAAGACCGGTGTGTTGCTTTCCTTTGCAAACCTGAGAAATCTGGCTGAGACCTCACGGAGTTGGCCCACGCTCCCCGGAGCGGAAGGCAGGGCATTGGTATAGACTGTCTGGATGGAGTCGATAACTAAGAGGTCTGGTTTTAGCCTGTTTATGCTGTCAAAGAGTTCTTCTATGCAGGTCCCGCTTAATATATAAAGATTATCCGCATCAACAGAGAGGCGTCTGGCCCTCAGTTTTATCTGCTGTGGTGATTCTTCTCCGGAGATATAGAGGGATCTTAATCCTCGGTCTGAAAAGCCTCCAGCAACCTGCAGTATGAGTGTTGATTTCCCTATCCCGGGGTCCCCACCCAACAGGATAAGGGAGCCCGGTATCAATCCGCCCCCGAGTGTGCGGTCGAATTCCCTGATGCCTGTCTTGAATCTGTGATCTGGATCAATGGATATGGAATTGATCGTTTGGGGTTCAGTCATGCTGGAGGATATTAAGGGCCTCCTTTCCTGTAAAGGGACCTCTTCCACAAAAGTATTCCATTGATTACATTCAGGGCATCGTCCTACCCATTTCAAAGACTGGTAACCGCAATTTT
>CAYUYB010000151.1:0-6609 GCA_964449025.1 uncultured Desulfobacteraceae bacterium | reverse complement strand
CGGAACTTAAAGGTGAAGAATGGCATGAAGAAACAAATCCGGAGATCAATCTGGATATCCAGGCATACCTTCCGGAGGAATATGTGCCCGACATAGATGTCCGGTTGAATCTGTACCGACGGCTGTCCAGCCTCAAGGAAGAACATGAACTCAGGCCTATGGCAGAGGAGATGGCAGACAGGTTCGGCGGATTCCCGGTTGAGGTAAATAATCTCCTTAAGGTTATGGAGGTTAGACTGAAGATGAAAAGATATGGAATAAGCCGGCTCGATATTACCAAGGATTCCGTTGTATTGACCTTTTCTTCGGGCACTGAGATCAGACCGGAGAGGGTTGTTAAGATGGTTGAGAACCGGAGGACAGGTTTTCAATTCCTTACTGACAGAAAGATAAAGGCAAAGATACATAAGACTTTACCCCTGGAGGCGATAGACGAAGCAGGGCACATCATTGAGAGAATCGCAGAGCCCGTCTGATCAGCCTGAACATGACCAGGATACCACGAGATAACATCACGGAATGCCGGCATTTTCCCCTTGAGGGCTTTTCTTTTGACAGTACTACCGGTTTGACCTATATTCAAAACAATATCAAAAATATCACGTCCGGATACAGGTATCGCTTATATCCGGTCACAGCCACCTTTTCAAGACGAGAAGCGCGTGGAGCGGGGCGCAAGGAGGAAACCAGGATCAGCCGGCTTCGTATAACTACGCCGGGCCAGGGAGGTTGGAAGATCAGAAGGTGAGAAGATGAAGTAGTTAAATAGTTGAATGGGAGATTGGTAGATTAGCCAAATGGTATAATCGTCGAATAGGGTCAAGATTATTTACCTATTTGACAATTTAACGATTTGACTGTCCAACTACTTGACCATTCGACTATTCGACCATTTTACCGACAACCAATAACTGATAGCTGTTAACCGGCAACTGAAAACCGACAAAAGACAGCCGACACCTAACAGCTAACTGCTAAAAGCTAAAACCTATCTTCGACATTCTACTTTATGGAGGTCATTGAATTGGATTTTAATCTGGTATGGATGGATTTGGAGATGACTGGGCTGGATCCCGAAAAGATGGTTATTCTTGAGATCGCCTCCGTGATTACCGACGATAACCTTGATATAATAGCCGAAGGGCCGGATATGGCAATAAACCAGCCGGAGGAGTCACTTAACTCAATGGAGGATTGGAGCATGAATCAGCACAGGGCTTCAGGCCTTCTGGACAGGGTCAGGGCCTCAGGCTATGACTGCTGGAAAGCGGAACAAGAGACCCTGAGCTTTCTGTCTTCGTGGTGTAAAAGAGGGGAGACATACCTGTGCGGCAATTCCATATGGCAGGATCGGCGCTTTTTAAAAAGATATATGCCGGAGCTGGAGGGTTTTTTTCACTACAGGATGGTAGACGTAAGCTCAGTAAAAGAACTGGCTATGAGATGGTACCCATCGGTACCTTTTTTCGAGAAAAAAAAGGCCCATCTGGCCTTGAGTGATATCTATGAATCCATTAATGAGTTGAAATTCTACCGCCGGAATATATTTATTCCGGAGGGCTGATCAGGATGGGAGATTTATCCGGGGTGACATCTCCTTTATCTTCTTTATTTTTCTGTCAAAGGATCTAGCGATGAGGGCTTCCACCTCCTTTCCTATGAATTGCCTGTTGGTGAGCAGGTAGTATTTAATCCCTTCCCAGTAATTATTGACTTCATTGATATCGTAGATCCCCTCAAGTCGGACGTTGATCTCCTCGAGCTTTTCCCTCCTCAGGTTATCTTTTCTTAATTCATAAAGATCATTGAGCCGATCCTTTTGATCTCTGCTGAAGCCTATCTCCAGAGAATGGTTCAGGAGATCTGAATAGAGGTCATATATCTCCTTGAAATCATCTAATTGTTCCATCTGTCTTTTTGCCTGGGCCAGGATCAGATCGCTGATTTCTATCAGTCTTTTATTAAACGCCCTTTCCAGTTGCAGCTCGTAATCGTCTGTGTAAAAGGGATTATTTCTTAAAGATTGCAGGCTCTTATGATAAAAGGTCTTAAGCTTCTCCGGATCAGTGATGTTCTCCATTCGGGATATCTGGCGTGAGACATCAGCACTGTCCACGAAATCAATGATAAGCACCTTCTGGAGCTCGTCTTTTCTGAGTAACAATCCGGTTTTGGATTTAAAAAGCCGGCCCACCCGAGTTCTGTCATTCCAGATATTATCCATAGAAAGATTGCCCAGGGCATGATTCAACGCTTCGTATCGTTTGTCTATCTTGCCGATGATATTTAAAAAGCTCAGGTGGACGGGATTACCGTCATTTTTGAACCTTTTTGATCCCAGAAGCGAGATCAGCAGGAGCTTGATTATGTTTTCATAATTGAGATAACTGGTGACACTTTCGAATCCGAAGATCCTCACCTTATCGCCCGCCAGTTGTTCCAGAATGAAGGTCTTTATTTTTTCAGGCAGTCTATGAATACTATTATATATACGCAATGCCTCAAAAAGTTCCTTTTCAAATGTGGCATAACCGACGCTCCGGTAGTCCCTTTTTTGATATATGTATCTTAAAGGCACTTTTACGATGAATTTGGCCAGGTCAATGAACTCAATATGTCTCAGCCCCCTTAATTTAAAGATCCTTTCGATAGACTGAATCATTTCTCCTGTCCGATAATAATCTCCTTTATCCTTTTTAGCCCCTTTCCACGATTCAAGGTAGTGGGAGGGCGACGTGTCCTTCGGGAGACCTTTCCTGTAAAAATTATCAAGCGCTTTGCCGAAACGTCCCTTTGGAAGGTAGGTCTCTTCCAGATAATCCTCCAGGGCGGTTTTTCCTTCGATAATCATCAGACAAAGCCGCCGGATTTCAAACAGGCGGTCCACAAGATCCTCCAGTACGACACCCTCATCCAGCGCGGAAAACATCAACAATGAACTCACAAAAAAGGCATTAAAGGCGTCTTTGTCTGCATATTCGATTATTCCTTTCAGTGACTGCAGGGTAAACTCGCCTTTTACCAGATGAAGGAGCCTGTCGTGGTTACGGATAAGGAATATCAACGCCTTTTGCTCGGCCTCTTCCATACCGTATCTTCGGGGGATCTTCTCTTTGATCATGAAGTATGCGCTGTCCTGGGCCTGGTCCGCCATGTTAACATCTTTCTTATATTTTTCCCTCAAGGCGGGGGTTAGACCCAGGTCATGGAATATAAATAACTTGATCATGGCGTCAAAGAGAGGACGGTTATGGCGTATCTGTCTGACAATCGATTCCAGTATTTCAATCTGCGCCTCGTTAAGCCCGACAATGCCAGCTGCGGTGGGCCCGAACTCTCTCTGGGCGATTTTATGCAAGGTCTGGTGATCCTGGAATTCTTTCAGGTTACCCTGTATAAGGGCCTGCAATTTCTTAGTGCCGTTAAGGATGTGATTCATAACGGGTGCTTTCAGATAGGGCGTCTTTGACAGGTTTAGCTCCTGAAGCGCTGTTAACTCCGGCAGAATAAGGTGTAAGACAGAAGGTGAATATCGAAAGAGCATATCAAGGTCCGTAAAAACCTCCTCTGGCTCAAAAACACTTTCTATGAAATTAGATCTGAGATTATCTCTCAGGTTCCGGGCCTTTTTAAACCACCTCCTCTGTTTTTCAGGTATCTTCAACCCTGTACCCCCGCTGGTAATCAGCAGTTGATGGCCCCTATAGAAATCTTCCAGATTGGCGAAGAGCTTCTCCATTTGCTGAAGGTCTTTGACTGGAATTTCCGAGATCTTACTCCCTGAAAACTTCCGGGCCATACCCTCTAATCTCACAATATCTTCGTCCATATCGATAAAAGAGATATCCACGGACCGGGTGAGCTGGTTCAATGACAATCTAAACCCCGTATTGAGGATAAAGGCCGAATGATTCTCGTAAAGTTGCTCGCTTAATTCTTTCAGGGTGATCAGATCGAGATATTCCCTGTTAATGCACCTGGCTTCCTCCTGGACCTTCTTTAGTCGGCCATCTATCTCCGTAGCCTTAAGGTTGGAAAGGATAGGATTAAAGTTTATTATATTCCCTTGGGTAACATTCACCGATACCCATAGAAGCGTAAAGACAAGTTGGCTGTCCATTTGCGCGAAGATGTGTTCTGTGCCGTGAAATTCCATGTTCAAGAATTTTCTGTATATCATAGGCAATTGCAATGGGTCGTCTTTAAGAAATTTATTCTCAAACTGTCCGATGATTTCCACGAGGCTGATAACGTTTTCTATCCTTGCCAATCTATCCTTATCGTAATCCGCCAGGGCTTCCCTCTCTATCTCGCCCTTGTCGACGAACTCTGTCCAATTTTCCAGGAATTCAAAGCGACTCATCATTACAAGAAGTTTATGGATGAGTTTATTATGTGTCCCTCCCATTGCCGATATCTTCTCATCCAGAAGGGTGTCCCAATCCATGTTACGGTCCGTGATGATTTTAAGGGCGGAGTCGAATAGGTCAAAAAGCTCTGCCAAACGAGCCTGTTCTATGCGTGCCCTTCTGGAGGCGACCGTCTCTGCCATGGACATCAAACGGCAGTACCTTAGAAGATTCAGGGCTTCCTGACCTCCGTAGGTCCGGGCCATATCAGTCATGGGTTTTAATGTCTTCTCGTTCATCTTTCCGGACAGGATCCTTCCCCCGGTGGTATGGCCGACAATAATAAGAAAAATCTCCTTTAATTCTTCATAGCTGAAGCCAAAAAAAGATAGAATTTCAAGGTGTTCAAGGACCCTGGTCTCAGGGCCTTCAATCATGTCCGGGTTCAGATAGGATTGGATCCTTTCCAGCCTTCCCGTGTTGGACATCAATTTAAGGATATGATTCAGACCTCCATACCTCTTTTCTTTGTTCTCAAGAGGTTCTTTAAGCCGTTCCAGGAAGATCTGCGGCAGACCGTAATTCTTGTTTTTTATGTCATTCAGCACATTGAGGGTGCGTATAAGATAGTCAAAAGAATCCCTGTAATCTGCCAGCAGGGGTAAAGGACATCCTGACAGTCTTGACTCTATCATGTCCTTTTTCAAGCTGGAGACGGCGTTGTTGAAAGGTTTCTTTTGCGCGAGGCAGATAAGCATATAACCAGGAAAGTAATCGTCCTGAAAGCTTAACCTTTTTCGCCATTGGGCCTTTACCGAGCCGGGGATCATGGGTTTGAGGAAGATTTGATCAAAATATATGGAGATGAGTCTTGGCCAGACATTTTGCTGGTCATTGTCATATTCATTGTCCAGAGGGAGGTTCAGGTAGGGTAGTTTGCTTATGTCTCCAAGGGTCATCTTTTCAAGGTCTTTACCGCCTGAGAAGCGGTCAATGACGTCTTTTTCCACATAAAGCGGGCCGAGATATCTTTCCAGGTCATAGATATTTACCTCCAGCGAGGGGGAGCCCACATTATATCTTTTGAGGGTCCTGAAGATATGGGTAAATATGAGAAACTTCTTTTTTTCCTTAATACTCCTGAATCTTATGGTTGTCGTTCGGTTGGTTTTCACCTGCCGGTGGTTGGCGATAATAAAAATCTCTCCATCCGCCTTTAATACCTTGTAGATCTTGCCCAGCATATATACGGCATGTCTTTCAAGCTGTTTCTTAGAAAGTATTTCTCTATGGGGGTGAGTCATCTTCTCCTGGATGATTGTCCTGTAAATATCCCTCGTAAGAATTATGAGGTCCAGAGGTTCTTTAATAGAATTGAACTTTTCCGGTGAGTCGATAATGAAAAACTGGTGTTCCTTAAAGCGAAGGCTCAGGTCATTTATGATAGGGTCCGCCTCATGGGTGAGAACGCCTATTTTGTGGCCTTCCTTAAGATATTTTTTGCGATGAAATTGGATAATTTTACTGATCTCGTCGGCCTTGGATCTCTTGTTGGTAATGGTTGTGGATAAAAGATTGCCGGGTATAAGATAATAAGGCACCCCCAGACTGGAAAACCTTATCAGGAGACCTATCTTTTTATAGATATTGTTTATGGCCTCGTAATGCTCCTTAACCTGATCAGGATCATCGAAGCTGATGGATTGGAGGAAGGCGATATCTTCCACGTCCAGATGATTATAGATCTCAAAGAAGCCGAAGCCATAAGCGTTGCCGCCGAAACGGCTCGATAATAAAATCGGGTGTTTACGGGCGGCAAACGAGCCTGGAGGCACATCGGCGGGATTAATGCCCAGGGCGCTAAAATCCTTTGGTTTAATAATATCGAAGGGGTCTTCCTGCCAAAAGGAACCCTTGGTAGAGGAATCTTTTGAAACCATACTTAAATTACCGGACAAGTGATTGTCTGCATGAGCCGGGAGACAGGGAATTTATCTTCCGCAAGGGATTATAATATCGGGATATCAAATCCTCAACAGTTTTTTAATGGTTCATCCGGTTAATGGGTTCACTGGTCCCCAGTGAAACGCTTGCCCCATGAAATGCTAGGCATATTTCACTGGGGATGGGGGAATCCGGTTGCGGCCTGTTCGGGGAACAGGCCCTACGGATTGGGATGGTGGTGTTATGAAGATTTGATGGTGGTTTTGTATGGTTAGTTCCCCGAACCAAACAATTGCAGAAAACAGAAATCAGATAT
>CAYUYB010000150.1:0-6628 GCA_964449025.1 uncultured Desulfobacteraceae bacterium | reverse complement strand
ACCCCTTTGCCGTCATTTTTCTGCATTCCGGTAAAATAATAATTGGCGATCTTGATCATTTCCTCGCGTGTAGGCCGTTCGTCCTCGGGAATGATATCGGTAAATATCGGATGAGGATTCCCTAGTTCCTCCCCCATTTTTTCAATGAGTTCACCGGACGAAGGGCCCGAAGGGCCCCGATCGGGGTTCAGGAGATTGCTTTCCGGCCTTATGACTAGCTGTTCAGCTTCAGAGATCAGTCCGTTTTGGACCTTTAATCGCAGGGCAATAGCCACAACGTTCGCCTCGTCCCCGGCCTCCTGGGGTTCTTCTCTTGCGGTTCCGAGAAAGGCAATCTGCTGGGTCTCAATATCAGGCACATAGAACGTATACGTTCCCTTGCCCACCATACTGGCCCAGAGACCTTCATCGCCCAGAGGTAGTCGCACACCATTTTCCGTAAAAATACAATCCTTGGCAAAAAGCGTTTCTGAGGGATTGTTGGCAAGCATTGCCTCCATGTATTGATCAACATAATCCTCCAGGCAGGCCCTGTCACAGGAACTCTGGGCTACCGATTCAACTGATTCGGCAGAATCCGTGCCCTGTTCCTTGGTCTGGCAGGCTGCAAACATGAAAAGCAGAATTAACATACCGGCTGTTGTCAAAGGTCTTATCCGCATTAGATGCCTCCTTTTTTCATATTCGTTTGGTTTAATTGAGTTTATAAGGACTTGCTTTATTGGAGATAGAGTATAGAAATTTTATCATTCTGTGTCAAAACAATAATAAATGCATGATATTATGTCTAAAATCCGAGGAGTACCTCGTATCACATAAATATCCTTATGATCCGGACGTTGCGGATTATAGCCATTTATACCGATTGAAAGCAGGCTGAAGGGATTTAGGTTACCTTCAGCCTGAAAAGCTCGAGTCTAATGTAGCTTAAAAAACAATGTTCTACCTCGCCCTGTGGCGCCTCCTGAGTCCGGATCAAATACCATGAGCGGGTTGCTGTCCCTGCGATCCACCGCGAACGCGACCCAGCCTTCGATCGAATCGCCCGATCTTACCCTTCCGACCAGTGCGGGCTTGGGTACGGTTACCGAGATCTGGGGGTACTCCGTGAGATCCGATGCCAGGGCAAACCATTGAAGCGGTGCGTTGCCGAGATCAAAGCTCAGGGTGTCTGTTAGGACTCTTCCTTTCATTTCAAATCTGACCCGAGCCAGGATATATTCAAATCCTTCGGGAGGTGCGCCGTTATCCGGGCTGGCGGTTTTAAGACGGTCCATCGCTTCCCTGCCGCGGATTATTTCAAGAACGGTAATGGTAATATCATAGATATTCGAATAAACGGAGCCGAGTTCGATCATGGATCGGACCGGTGCCTCAACAGATGCGGGGTTTGTAGAAGAATTATACTGTGCTGACGCGGGCCTGAGAGACACGGCCAGGGCCAGTACTGACAATAGTAATGTGATCGCTACAAGTTTGTTTCTCATATGTTCCCTCCTATCTCCATCGGTCCACGGACGCGCTGCCCACGTACCCAAAATCCCCGCCGGACCAGAATGTATTTGTTCCTCCGCCGGTAACCACAATCTCGATTGAGGTCGTGGGTTCATTATTGTCCCGGGATGCCATGAAATTTGGATTATTTCTAAGGCGTCCCTTGTACCGCGAAACAGGGACTACTGCCTCCTTGCCTTTTTTCAACCAACCTGCGTAAGGCTCAACTCCTGCTTCAGCGTCCTTTAACGCATTGCGGTTTTGGGACCAGTAAAGCCAGCCCGGAGTCCCGGTATTATCCGCGAGGTACATGGCAAAGGCTTCCTTCGTTGCGAAACCGTTCGTTGCTACATCGGCTGCGACAACCGGGTCGAGAATTAGTGTGGCCTGGGCAGTGCCAAAGGAGAAGAAGTTTTCCAGCCATCCCCTTATGACCTCATGAATCGGCAGCGGCGAGTACCAGGCGATGTCATTGATACTCCAGCCACTGAATATACTGACGACGCTTTCGTATTTGTCGAATCCTTTTTGAACGTGGAAAGGCGTCCATCCGGGAGGCAATCCATCCTCATTCTCCGGGAAGCACAGATTGTTGTAGTTGAGGGAATTACCCTGGCTGCCTAGGTAGGTTTCCCCCGGTTTTCCCGAGCCACCGAGATTTATGGAGATAAGTGTCCAGCATCTACCGATGGTAGAATTGGCGTGATTTACCGGGCCAAGGGCGCCTATCCCTGTGTTCATTCCGATTTCCTTGACAACAGGACCGTTCACCACAACCATCCTGGCGAAGGAGGAGGTGGAGCTGAACATCGATGTGACTCCCTTGGAGGCGATGGCAAGGATAACAGGAAAGTATTCTGGGTTTGCACCCGCCATGACGGCGTTTACAGCCACCATCTCAACCGTGTAGTACCAGGCTTCATGAGGAGGCGAGGGGCGCATCTGACCGACCCATTCGTCCGGTTCATGGCTCGTGGCTTTCAGCATCTCCGCGACTTTCTCCTCGGTAGGAAGAATGATAGGGTTTCCATCGGTATAGCCCTGAGTATGAAAATACGCCATCAGGTTATCCGGTGTATCCGGAGGAAATAATCTCGGCCTCGGATCTCGTTTTAAGAATCCCCCCTTACTGTCTGCGTCAGAGAGAGGCCGGGTCAGGCTGGCATAGATTTCATCCAGCATCGGCGTGCCGGTGATCGGGTCATTACCTGCGACAAATTCCCTGCATAGATCCGCCGGTCTATCCGTTATCGGATGGGGCGTATAGGTGATTCGCATGTTGGGGATTCCCTTTTTGAAGGAGATCGTTGTTACAAGTTCTTTGAACCTCTGGGTGATAATAGGTACTGTGGGGACGCCCATCCTTTCCAGGGTCACTGCATGGCCGACGACCGCCGGTGAGCAGCTGCTTCAATGCCCCAGCAGGACGATGGCTCCGGCACCATTCTCTTTGATTTCGTTCCACAGTTTCGGATCATCATCCATGTAGCCCGCAAATTTTTCCCGCAGTACCCATGTGGTTTTGGGATATTCTGATTTCAACGCGGTGAAAAGCTCTTCGACAAACGGCTTCGTATTCGGATATTTAGTATCCACAATATATACTGTTTTGTTATCCAGTGTTGCCGGACGAGCCGCCATGGGAATCTTGCGTATTTCAGGCTGAATGCCTCGAGGATTCATCACGACGATCTTGGCTTCCTCGGCCCCCACCCCAGAGGAAGGGACAATCAATGCTAGAAGAGTTAATAAAAGGATATAAACGGATTTGATTTTCATATGGTCCTCCTTCCCCGTACAGCTAATGAAGTTGATAAGGGACTGCTTTATCGGTAATTAAGTATAGACATTTTAGGTTTATCCAGTCAATAGATAAATAAGGAAACGAAAAGTCAACCTTATTAACGAAAATCAGCTATTAGCCGTCAGCCAATAGCCATCTATTGGTCCACCCGGTTAAAGATCTTATCCTTGTGTGCCAATAAAGATGAAGCTTCCTACCGAATTCATGGTGGGGAGCTTCATCTAAAAGCCATGGGGCCCGCAAGTGACTTTGCCATCATCGGATTCGGAGGTCCTTACAGATCCGCCGAATATGTCAATGATCGCTCATCACTGCATAGGCAAACATATCACTCTTAAAACCAAGAGCGCTTAACCGTAAACGCCCATTCCATCGGACGTCCAGGTTGACCATTCACGTAACCGGCTCCAGTCATCAGATCGTAAATGGTCAAATAGTAGTACTCATCCGCGATGTTTGTAAACTCTAAGGCTGCTTGCCACTTAAGGTCCTTTGATCGCCATGTCAGCCGTCCGTTGAAAAGACCGTATGATGGTACGAAGACCGCGGTTGTGTTGAGGGCGCTCGTATAGGTGTCGTCTTGCCACGAATAATCGATGCGTGGCGTCAGATCTCCCAGGCCCTTACCCAGTTGGAACCTGTATTGCGCGCCAATGCTAAATTCATTTTCGGGCGTGAAGGGCGCGGAACTATCGGGCGAGATCCCGGTCAGCGGGTCTATCCTCGTATATTCGAAATTGAGATAGGCGTAAGATAGATCAACAGTAATCTCCTTTGTTGGATACCATAAGGCCTCCAGCTCTAAACCAGTGACTTCCGCGTCACCGACATTAGCCACGCTTGCACACGGGGTTTGTTCACCAACAGGCGACCAGGAACATTCGCTTACCATCAGTTGCATGTCCGAGTAGTCGTTATAAAAGATCGCCCCATTCAGGCGGAGTTTATCGAACAGGGTGCTCTTCATGCCGATTTCGTAGTTGATGAGTTCTTCAGGCTCGGTGGCGTGAAGCTGACTCGGGAAGAACGGACGGGCATTATTGCCGCCGACCTTGTAGCCGGTAGCTATCTGGCCATAGACCATAATGTTATCGTTGACGTCATAGTCGAGGGCCGCGCGCCAATCAAAACGATCGCTGGAATAAGAGATGGAGAGCCCATCCAGTCCATACACGCCGGAATTGGCCGGATTACCCGAGAAGAAGAAGGGGCCTAGGGGTGGTCCGACCGGTGTGCCGTCCGGGTTATGCCGATGGAATGTATAGCTCTTTTCGTCTTCGGTATAACGCAGGCCAAGTGACAAGTTCGATCGTTCGGATAGATGGAAGGCTACATGTCCATACAGGGCCTTGCTTTTTGACGGCACTATGTCAGGGCCGTGGAGGAAGTCAAATGCCGCATAGTTTATATCCACGCGCGCGTCCTCGTTGGTCTCTTTGTCAAGATAAAACCCGCCCACGGTGAGATCCGCATAGCCGTCCCAGAGCGTGGCATTGAGTCGAAGTTCCTGGGTCCACTGCTCGTGGTCCATTCTCTGAAACAATTGGCCTGCCGCGAGCGGCGATTCGTCTTCGTCATTCGCAAACTCGTTAACGTACTGGCGGTATGAAGTAACGGAGAGCAGCGACATATTATCGGACAACTGCCAATCGAGATTGAGGGTAAAATCCTCCGATTCAAAGTGATTGATCGGCGGCAGGACATCGGGTTTGTACACATTATTGTCCTGGCCGGGATTGCCGCCCTGAAAAAGCGGGTCCGGTGTGCTTCTACCGTCGTTGATATAGGTTGCATAGTTGTAATAGGTGCCGGCAGTTACGAATCGATCATCGTAGGGAACATCGATATTAGGATCATAGACTCCGTTGGCGTTGTTATCAAAGTAGATGGGTACTAATGAATGAGAATCCGGACTAAAAATGGATGACTGGGAGTTGTCTGCCGCATCGATAAGGACGCTGGGCTGAGCCTCTGACTTGTCTCTCACGATATTGCTCGAGAAATTTACCTCGAAATTGTCACTGACCAGCCAGCGCAGGCTAAAACGGCCGGCCGTCATGCTCTGGCCGCCTTCTGTGCCAAGCTCGCACCCGAGGCCGCCCTTTGCAGGCGCATAGGTAGGGAAACCGCCCGGATTCCCTGGGGTCGGCAGGTTTTTCGCGCAGGCATAATCAAGGCGTGTAACATAGCCGTCTCTGGAACGCGAGACACCCGCGACGCGAGCGAATAGCTTGCCGGGAAGGATCGTGAAACCAGCCTGAGCCTTGAGATCCAAGCGGTCGAAGTCACCATAGGTCAATGAAACGGAGCCGTCGTCTTGACCGTCCGGCTTGCGCGTGAACAGCTTGATGGCGCCGCCGATGGCGTTTCGTCCGGCCAGCGTTCCTTGCGGGCCGCGTAGAATCTCCACCCGTTCAAGGTCCAGGAGGTCAATAATGTTACCGGTGATGGTCGCATAATAGACATCATCCACATATATGGCGACGCCCGGCTCTACCGACGGGTTGAAGTCCGTCTGGCCGACGCCCCGGATAAAGGCGACGAGAGAGCTACCCATCCCGGAGTTATTAGGCCTCAGTATGAGGCTCGGCGCTTGCGCTGAGATCTGATCGAGAGTAACCTGATTTCGCACCTCCAGCATCTCGGCATTGACCGCTGTAATGGCGAGCGGCGTGTCCTGTATCCTTTTCTCTCGGAACTCGGCCGTGACGGTGATTTCCTCGAGCAGGTATTCATCGTCCGCCGTTTCCTGGCCCGTTGCCGTCCCGCAGACCATCGCTAATCCCACGGCCAGTAAGAGTGTTGATAATGGCGTAAATAAGCCAATTCGGTTAGATTTTTTCATATTTTTCCCCCTTTTTGTTGAATTGGATTGATATTGTGTTGAATTGATAAGCCACAGGTTTGTTAACGTCCCTTTCAGGCATGGCTGAAATCCTATTTAGCGGAAGAAAAATTATGGTTTAGACCGGCCCAGCGTAAAAGTAAAATAATCCAACGATTGAAAGATATAGGCTCACGTTTTTATCAGGTGAACCTGATAGTCGCTTTTATTTCGACCGATCTTAAACCCCTCATCTTAGAGACGCTGATTGTTTAGTGCGAGATTAGTTGATAAGTCATTATTTTTTAGCCATTAAATATAAGGGAAAGAGACCTGTATGTCAAGTAAAATTTGATTACCATGACCCACCATCTAGATGTTATCTGCTGTTCGACAAGCCGTTCGACAGGCTCATGGTCCTGAGTTTATCGAAGGCATGTCCCTTTTCTTTGTTCCGGATCTCCCGGGCTGGTGATTTCTAGGGGTTAAGGCCGTGGGATGCCTAC
>CAYUYB010000149.1:0-6774 GCA_964449025.1 uncultured Desulfobacteraceae bacterium | reverse complement strand
AACAATAAAACAACAAAAAATCCGAAATCTCACTAAATAACTTTAAAACACAATATAGCAAATCCCATATCTACCATGGATTCCAATTCGGAAAAATGAGCCCGAAGAGTGTCCGCATCACTCTCTGACCGGGAGACGTTACTATCAGATTTCGAGTTAATCAGGCCGACTATAGCCAGCACTAAAAGTGTAGGGACCAGGAATGTCCTGCAGTAGCTAATAAACCTTTGACGGGACATGCGCGACATGGACATGACGAGTCCTCCTTTATACTTAAGGGAATAACATATCCTTTAAGAAGACGATAAATAATACCGGTAAACAGGAGACATAAATCGGAAGACAGTAATTATTTGATAAGAATTCACCCTTTGATGAATGGAGTATATGGAATTTTTTATTTGTATGTCAACCCACAACCGCGTGATATTGAGGTGAGGGAGGAAATAGGCTAAAAGTTTAGATTACATGCCAGAACCGAGTTAAATCATTGTCCTTATCTATTTTCTGCTATATTAACAGATCTTTAATAATGACGAAGTTTACAATTCAAATTATCTGCAAAAGATTTTATATTAATTGATTTTAAATTATGCCCTGTTACGTATTCTTATCGCAGTCTCAACCTTGAAGGCACTGGATTTTTTTAGACAACAGAACTTAGTATTTAATAATTCCGGATTAAAGCAGTATAGCGGAAATCACCGCCTTGGCTAATCCATATATGTTCCGGTGATCTCAGATCTTATAAGACCCAGAAAAGTTGAGAACCATAGCAGATATCCGCAATCGGGAACAATCTCGGAACTTCCAGGATATCAAAGGCTTCAGATGAGCTGATTATCTGAAACATCCTTCTCTTATTTCGTCCTTCCCCGATAATTTTACCCATAATATGGGACGCGTCATACTATTTTAACACAGATGGGTTATCTTCCTGTATTCCCTCCACCAAAACATAGCTCTTATCACCGGGGAATTCTTTTTGCCTTAGATTCGGATTATAGTCATTAATGAATCGATTAGAAGCATCCTTTTATTTCCTATGCCGACAGCCATCCGACTGTGATTGTTTCCAGGGGCTTCATTTAAATCAGCTTGATATCAGAATATCATCCACATCTCGAATTAAAAACCTGGAACATCACCACGACATTCCATGTCAACAATTATCTTCAATTCATTAATTCAGTAATAACTGATCCCCCACCCGCCATCGAGGGTAGTTTAGCCTCAATTTTAAGTATGTTCCGCGTCTTTGTATCAATCCAGAAAGTATAGCCTCCTTCACCTTCAACGGGTGTCAGTTGCCCCTTGTAGGAATCAAATGTTCCGGCTTTGACAGTCAACTTTTCCGTTCTCTCGATCTTAACAATCATCGCTTTCGCGGACATAGTCATGAAATCTAATTGATGGATCGTCGCAGTGTAACCTGCTTCTAACGGAAGAGTGGATACCGGAATCATGGTTCCCCATTCGTCGGACGGCAGTATTGGATCATCGGCCTTTACATTCACGGGAATATCCTGGGCTCCCATGCATATCTTGCCAGTGACCTCTTCGGCAGAAAAATCCAATTCTACTTTGGCCGTTCCCTCGGTCACATGCTGACGGGTCGGCATGAGGGTGTCGGCAGCGAAATCAATCGTGGTTGCACCGGCTCCTGCTGCGCCAGTGCTTGAAATCACCGCACGGATGACTGATTTCCCTTCCTGGGTCTCACGTGATATAGTACATAGGGTATCCATCGTTATCTTCTGGCCTTGCGCTTCAATGGTGGTAGCATAGGTCAACGTGGCATCTTTTGCCAGATCCGGGTTGAACACAAGCGCCTTCGCAGGTGGCGTGATTTGCCCTTTTTGTTCAGGCAATTCCACGGTGCTTACATCCACAGTGATAGAATCCAGCCGCTCTTTTATGGCCTCGCGTATATCCTTTTGGTAGCGACCGCCAATATGTTTAGCAAGGAAATGCTCCATGGCCGTGTACATGGCCAGGCGGTTCTCCTTGCCGGCAAAGCCATGCCCTTCGTCCGGCGCGACCATGTATTCAACGTCGCGTCCCAGATCGCGCAGGGCGACAACAATCTGGTCTGATTCCGCCTGTTTTACTCTTGGATCATTGGCGCCCTGTACGACATAAAGCGGCGCGGTGATCTGTTTCGCGCAATTCAAGGGGGATTGTTTTTCCAGTATCTCCCGTTCTTTAGGATCGTCCATATCCCCTACCCTGACAGAAAATATCTTCTTCATCGGCGCCCAGTATGGGGGAATCGATTTAAGAAGGGTAATAATGTTCGATGGCCCCACGACATCGAATCCCGCCGCGTAAAGACCCGGAGTAAACGCGAGTCCGGCTAGTGTGGCATATCCACCGTAAGAACCACCACTGATAGCGATCCGTTTTGGATCAGCTACCCCTTCCCGGATCAGGTATCGAACACCATCGGTGATATCGTGCTGCATCCCCCCTGTTCCCCATTGTTTATTCCCCGCGTTGAGGAACCTTTTCCCGAACCCGTCCGATCCCCGAAAGTTTGGCATGAGCACCGCGTACCCACGGTTGGCAAGAAACTGGGCTATAGGATGGTATCCCCAGCTATCCCGCGCCCATGGGCCGCCGTGAACGTAGATCACCGCGGGCAGGTTTTTTGCTGGGACCCCCTTTGGCAGGGTCAGATAAGCGGGGATCGTCATACCGTCCCGCGCCTGATATCGGACCGGCTTCATATTGGCCAGATGCTCGGACGGCAGATCGGGCCTCTGACGATAGAGCAGTTCGGCTGTATCTTTCTCGGCGTCAAAGACATAAACGGACCCCGGCTCCACATCTCGGGAAACCGAGACTACCCAAGTCTTTTCATCCTTGGTCATACTGGACATCCCTATATTCCCTTCGCCGATCTGCTTCAGGAGGATATTGAAATCTTCTTCAAAGGCCCTGTCCTTAAAATAGAGCCGAAGCCTGTCCCCCACATAATAGGTTACGAGCATTTTATCAGTCAGATCAGAGAAAAGGACACCGCCGAAGTCCACCTCATCTAAGGGGTCCTTTTCAACAAAATCGGTCTTCCCGGTTGAAAGATCAAATAACTCCAATTGGGTTTTATCGACCCCATCACCCTTGTTTGTGGCCATATAGAAACGGTTTCCATCCGCCGTGAAACGGATCGGGCTGGCTGATTCCTCGGAATTGACGGAGTAGATCGATACCAGGTTCTCTCCATCCACTTTCAATATCTCTGTCCCCCCGTCCGGGGTGAGGCGAATGCCCAACCGTAATATTCCTTTTTGATCGGTCATCCAGCCGGCGACGTTCTCATTGTTCTGACGTATGAGGGTCCTCTCTCCTGTTGTGAGATTGATCCGATACACATCGTGTAACTGGGGATCCCTGTCATTTAATCCCACAACAATCTCATTGGGCGTATCTCTAGGTACCGCTATAATTGACGCCCGAACCTCTTCAAGGGGCGTCAGATCACGCGCCGGTGGGATCGGGTCTCCGGGCACAGTCGGATCGACGGCATAGATCCGGAAATTTTCGTCACCTAGTTTATCCTGAGCATATAGGAGATATTTATAAGGGATTGCTTGTTACCTGCGGGGGGGTCAGCGGTTAGAGGACGGGCCTTGTCAAAAGGTTCACCACGTTCCTTTATCCAGATATTCATCACATTATTATAGGGTTTGATGAAAGAGATGAATCGGCCATCCGGAGAGATCTGTGCGCCGGAAATTTCGGGATCCCCGAAAAACAACTCACGATCCAGCAATGGCGGAACTTCAGCCTTAACACCTGATGTTCTCTGAGGTTGTGTTGGAAGAGCAACGCAACCCGTCATAAAAACAAATACAACAATAATAAACGAAACAAAAGGCCTCATGTTCATTGTAGCCTCCTTTCATTTATGAAATCTTAACATAATATGGCACTTTTCAAAAGGGCGATGAATGCTTAAAAATGGAATCAATAATCCTTATAAATCGGATCATCACATGATCCAGGTCTTGAAGCCTCGCCTTTTAAGGCGGGGAGAGTTCACCTCTTTCTTTTTCTTAACTTTGAATTCGTTCATATCAAAATAGGGTGATAGAAAAAGTGCAAATCTCCTCAGCGTTTAATTCAGGAAAGGATTTAATTTTGCTTGTCGCAACTAAATAGAATCTCTGTTCTTGTATATTACTACTAGACCTTCCAATCTTCGCTTTCACCCAAGCTTACAATAATCAAATCATATGATAATTTTTATCGTAGTACAAACTTTAAAAGGAGTGAATTTTGTTTTTATCATGATCTACTTGATATCTATAAATAGAGAATATTTCGGTAAAGAGGGTTGAAATACCTATGTCCTTCTTTTAATAACTCATAATATCTTCCGGCCATCACCCTCATCGTCGACTGTGTCACCTGCAAGCTTGACTAATCGACTCAATCTAGGATATAGTATTTGGCATGATTTTGGGCTGATTGTTATTTTTTTGCGATAAAATAAAACTATCTTTAATTTTAAAAACGGAGGAGACAGACATGAAATTGCGTGTAGCAGTCATTGCGTCTTTGTTCGCAGGCTTGACCTGCGCTATTTGGATTATGGGCGGCCAGGTCACCGCGGAACCAGCTGTGTCGGATGGAATAATTACGGTGCTCAATCCAATGGGCACACCCCCGCCAATACAGGCCAGGCAAATGGCACCGCGTCCGGATACGCTGGAAGGTAAAACCATTTACTTTGTTAATACCGGCTATATTGGCACCGATCGTCTCATGGATGTAATGTCGGATTGGTTCAAGGCCAACTATCCTAAAACCAACATCGTGATCAAGAGAAGCTCGGGTGGAATGAGCGGCGTAGATAAGGCGTTGTGGGCGGAGATTGGTGAAAAAGGGGACGCCGCCATCATCGGGCTGGGGCATTGAAGTGTCTGCGCCCCGGGGGCAGTTCGCCTCTCTATTGATATAGAATCCACGATAAAAAAACCCGCTGTCGCCCTTGTCCTGCACGATTTTGCCACACAGGAAGCTGAGGTAGCCTTTAACAGTGGCATGCCCGGCATCAGGATCCAGTATTTCCGGGGTCCCGTTTGGGCCAAAACGCATGAGCAACTAAAGAAGCAGATTGTTGAAGGCGACAACCCTATCACCGGAAGACCGGTGATGCAGGAACTGGTGGAGAAACTCACCAAACCCTTGACTGTCGAAGAAAAGAAAACAGGGGAATTAAAGCGCGATATGGGACCGGCCACTTACACCGGAACCCCGGCCGAGCTTCAGGAGTTGTTCCTGGAAAAGAGATACACCGATTTTCTACCGGTCATCCTCCCGACGGAAGAACTGGTCAATGAAATGCTCGCATCCACCAGTCATGATCCTGACGAGCAGCTAGGGAGAATGAATCCGGGATCCGAGGCCGGTGAAACCTGGACCTATACGGTTAAAGTCGCGGCCATCAACGCGGTCATGGCAGGCGCCAAACCGGAATATTTCCCGGTCATTCTCGCGATAGGTTCGACCGGCATGACGGCCGTGAATGTTTCCGACAACGGATTTATGGCAGGGGCCGTGATGAACGGAGCCATTCGCGATGAAATCGGGCTCAACTATGATGTCGGCGCCGTGGGGCCCTATGCCCATGCGAATACAACCATCGGACGAGCGTGGAGCCTCCTGTCCATTAATGGCGGGAACTGCGGAAAGGTGGGGACTACCTACATGGGAACGGTGGGCAACCCGATGAACGCGATCAACGTTATCATTGCCGAAAATGAAGAGAATTCCCCATTCAAGCCATTATCCGTGAGACGCGGGTTTAAAGAGGGCGAGAATGTCGTAACGCTGTTTACAGGCTGGGGTATCCTTTCCGCTGCAAACTGGAAGGTCAACAGATGGGGACCTGATATGAACTATCCTCAAATTATTAAGGACATCTATGATCAACAATCGCCAGGGTTGTTCGGGACATTTGTAGTTCTGAGTCCTCCCATTGCCGATTTTGTCAGAGACGCCGGGTACGACACGGTGGAGAAACTCACAGCGTTCGTAACCGATGCTGGAGCTGCCAAACCCGCGCCTAAAGGTGCACCCGCAGGACGTGGCTTCGGCATGTTCGGCGGCAATTTCAACGTGGTTGTCACCGGCGCGTCCAACAACAACTACTGGATGATAGGTGGCATGATACCCACTCTCTCAGTCAAGATCGATGACTGGAGATAAAAGCGGCAGCAGTCGTCAGCGTGTCAACACTGACGACTGCTACAACATCACTCCAGGATCAATTCAGACGAGATAACAGCCTGCGCTATCTCTCTCATCTTCTTTCTCTGCCTCCGGCTCTCTTTCTGCAGCCTCCTCTTAGCCTCGTTCTCGCTGATCTTATAGCGATCCATAAGAATCCCTTTTGCCTGTTCCTCCAGCCTCTTGGCTTTTATCTCTTTCTTTAATTCTAAGACCATCTTCTCTTCCGAGATGTCCTTGAATAACCCCTGGACAACCTTTTTTCCGCCAAGCTCTATTACTCGTCCACTTATAATAACAGGAACAATGCTTCCGTCCTTTCTCATAACCTCTGCTTCTATATCGAAAAACTCACCCTCTTTCACATCCTCGCGAAATCTCTCTCTGTGATATTCAGCCATCCTCGGATCATGTAAACCGGTTTGGTCCATCCCTATGATCTCCTTCCGCGGGCGGCCCAAAAGTTTCTCCGCCTGCTTGTTAGCGTCCAAGATTACCCCGGTTTTTATATCAACAATGAAGATTGCTTCGTTAGTA
>CAYUYB010000148.1:0-6776 GCA_964449025.1 uncultured Desulfobacteraceae bacterium | reverse complement strand
GGTGGGGCAAACCCTTGAAAATCAGCCCACCGCAGGCCCTGGGTGGGATTCTTTTTGAGATGTCGTCTTGAAAAGAACACCCGTGACCTCGGGTAAAGTTAGAGATATGTCACCGGGGCGAAGGGCCGTGAATCCCTCGACTGCGCTCGGGGTCATGAGTCCTGCCGAATGACTTGTCGAACGCCAGATGACATCCAGATGGTGGATCAGGGAAAAGCTATGGCAATCGACGCGGCTTTATGTTAGCCTGGCTCTTAAATGAAAGAATTCAATAATGATTTACGCAACAAGTCGGAGGTTGCTGAATGACGGCAAGGGACCTGGGTATAGGGATAGTAATGATTATTCCCGCCTTTATCGGGGGCGGGGCCCTCTGGGAGATATGTGAGAGCTGGCTCGCCGTTATGCTCTGGTTATTACTAACTGCCTGTGCGTACGGAGGAATCCTATTCGCTAGGCATAAAAAAAGAAGTAACCAGTAACTTAACCCCCGGTGATGGAAAAACAATCATGAGTCTTGTCACTGTTACTGATCTAAGTCTGGCTTTCCCGGGCAAAGATCTTTTCAAGGATGTAGGTTTTCAGATCGAGACAGGTGATCGCGTCGGCCTTGTCGGACCAAACGGCTCGGGGAAGACAACCTTGCTCAGATTAGTGGCAGGAGAAAGCCGCCCTGATAACGGAGACATCAGGGTAAAAAGCGGCGTGCGTATAGGTTATCTGCCCCAGGACATGGAGGAGATGGTCTCGGGACCCCTGCTCCAATCGGTTATTGAATCGATCCCCGGCCGGGTTCATATCAGAGAAAAAATCGAGAACCTCAGATATGCGGTGAAGGAGCACAGGCACCGCTATAAGCTGGAAATCCTTGCCGTAGAGCTGGCGGAAGCCCAACAGGAAATGCTCAACCTGGACCTGCGATTCCCCTCCCACAAGGCCGAAAAGATATTGGAGGGGCTGGGTTTTAAATCCGTTGATTTTAACGTGCCTGTTTCGTACCTTAGCGGCGGCTGGAAGATGAGGGCCTCACTGGCAAGCATCCTGTTCCAGGATCCCGACCTCCTTCTCCTCGACGAACCTACCAACTATTTGGATATCACTTCCGTACGATGGCTGGAACATTTCCTCGGTTATTTCAAGGGAGCCATAATACTTGTCTGTCATGACAGGATCTTCCTTAACAGACATATACAACGGGTTATAAGCCTTGAACCGGAAGGCGTGAAAATCCACAAAGGTAATTACGACCAATATCTCAACGCACGCGAGGAAGAGGTGAGGAGGCTGGAGGCCATGGCCAAGAACCAGGAGCAAAAGATAAAGGAGGCCAAAAGATTTATAGAAAGGTTCCGAGCCAAGGCGACAAAGGCCAGGCAGGCCCAGAGTAAGATCAAGCTGATAAAAAAAATGGAGACAATAAAGTCGTATAAAAGGGTAAAGAGTATCAGATTCTCCTTTCCTAAGGTGCTGCAGAGTGGCAGGGTCGTTGTCACCATAAAGGGCCTTTCAAAGGGTTTTGACGGGAATATCCTGTTCAGGGATATAGACCTTACCATCTTCAGAGGCGAAAGGATTGCCCTGATAGGTCCTAACGGCCTTGGTAAGACTACTCTGCTCAGGTTGATAGCCGGAGAGATTAAAGCTGATCATGGGGCTGTAGCGCTGGGCCACAATGTAAGCATAAGTTATTACGCGCAACATCATTCTGAGATGCTTGACCCTAAAAAAAGCGTGATGGATGAGGTCTATCAAATGGTACCGGATGAAAGCGTGGGTTTTGTGAGAAACAGCTGCGGCTCCTTCCTATTTTCAGGCGAAGATGTGGATAAACCAATAAAGATACTCTCCGGAGGTGAAAAGGCCCGGGTAGCACTGGCAAAGATACTGGTCAAACCGGGGAACCTGCTGCTTATGGATGAACCGACAAA
The DNA here is from genome assembly GCA_964449025.1 of uncultured Desulfobacteraceae bacterium. Taxonomy (GTDB): domain Bacteria; phylum Desulfobacterota; class DSM-4660; order Desulfatiglandales; family HGW-15; genus CAYUYB01. Next base: position 4,848 of record CAYUYB010000148.1, on the reverse strand, counting down.
TCATCTTGATCTCATATCTTCGGAGATATTGATAGAGGCCCTAACCCGTTTCAACGGCACCCTGCTTTTTGTGTCTCATAATCAATCATTTATCAACCGCCTGGCCACAAAGGTATGGGATATCAGGAAAGGCAGGATAATCGAATATCCGGGAAGCCTGTACGAATATTACGATCATCTGCAAAGCCTTGATGGCGATCCTCTAGAAGCGGACCTGGAAAAGGCGCCTCAAGAAAGAATAGAAGAGACTAAAACCTCTGATAAAATAAAAGATAGCAAAAAATTATTAAGAAAAATAAAGGCCGGCCAAAGAAGTGTCATCAGCAACGCACTCAAACCTGTGCTGGATCGTTTAGCAAAGCTTGAAAACAGAATCGCGGAGATGGAAAAGAGAGAAAAGGAGATATCCGGACTCCTGGCAGACGCCGCCCTTTTTAAAGACAAGCACAAAGGTCTCCCTCTCCTGAAAGAGTACGATAGCCTCAGGAAGGCACTGGAAGAATCAATGCTGGAATGGGAAGAGGGACAGACTCGGCTGGCGGAGCTCAAAGAAAGACTTGGGGTGCCGGATCAACCCTGAAGAATGATCATCCCTTTGGGCTCATCAACAAATTTTCCTATTATGGACGCTTGACCCCTTTTTCCCGCAACGCCTCTTCCGGTATCCCGCCTTCCTCTCCTTCAACCGCTATAAGCGGACCGCCCGATGTCTGGAGATCAAACAGCTCATCCATTAAGGCCTCCTTATCTTCTCATGCCCCTTCAGATATCCTAGCCGGAAATCACGCTTCCTGCGGGCGCCTGCCGGCACAATCCCCATATTTGCAAAGTCCACTGCCTTTTCTACCAGGGGTATTTTTGGCCCGGCGTAGTTAAACGAAGCCAGCTGACTCCCTACCACCTGATCATGGCGCTGCCCCATGTGATACCGCCGCCGAAAGTCGGCATGCATATGATATCGCCTTTCTTTATGCTTCCGTCCCTTACGGCCTCATCCAGCGCGATGGCGCAGGATGCAGAAGAGGAGTTGCCGTATTTATCGATGGTTACATAAAACCTTTCCATGGGGACACTAAGGGTCCTCGCCATAGACTGAAACATCCTGAGGTTTGCCTGGTGGGGTATAAACCAATTAATGTCCTCAATAGCCACATCATTGAATTCCGCCGCCTCCCTTATGGATTCCACAAAATGTCTTACCGCCACCCTGAAGCTGGCATTGGCCCCTATCATAGTCAAGAAGTGGGCCTTTTGATCCACGCTCTCATGTGTTATAGGTGTTACTTTGGACCCGCCACCTGGTACCAGAAGGTCCTGGCCGTTGGCCCCGTCCGTGTGTATATGGGAGGAAAGCAGTTCATGCCCTTTGTTACCTCTCGTCAAGACCGCCGCGCCCGCGCCGTCGCCCCAGAGGATACATGTTGTCCTGTCCGTCCAGTCCACTACCCTTGACATGACCTCAGCCCCCACCACAAGTATGCTCTTGTAAGAATCCGAATTTAGAAACTGGGTGGCAGCGTGCAGCGCGTATATATAGCCGGAACACGCCGCGGTAATATCGAAATTCGCGGCCTGGGGGGCGTTTAGCTTTGCCTGCAACCAGTTTGCCGCGGCCGGGCAGTTCGTATCAGGCGTTATCGTGCCGACTATAATAAGATCAAGGTCTTTCGCCTGCAGGCCTGCCATATCAAGCGCCTTTAAAGACGCCTCCAGCGCCAGATCAGATGTAGTCACATCCCTTTCCGCTATTCTCCTTTCTTTTATGCCGGTGCGCTGGACTATCCATTCATCCGTTGTATCAATACCCATGTTTTGCAGATCAGTATTCGTTAGCACTTTGGGCGGCACATACGAGCCGGTGCCCAGGATTCTTACAGATTTCATCTTTTAATTAATTTCCTCTCTTTTCATCGGCGTCCGAAACCTGCTATGGGTCTTGGATCATGATCCGGAACAGGCTTCGGCAAGTAGCAGTTTATTTCTAGACCGCCTCCTGCCCCCCTTGACAGGGGGAGGTATTATGGGGCCTCGCCTGCGCTTTTAGTAAATGTCAAACCCTTATTCTTCCTCGGCTTTTAAAAAGATTAACCACTCTCTTTTCCTCCCCTCTTAGGGGAAAATCAAGGAGGGTCTCACCATATTTCCGACACGACGCATTGCTACTATCAAAACAACAAGAATGTCAAGTTATTATAACTCCCTCGCATTTTCTGCCCTTTCAGGTTTTTTTTCTAAGCGCCATTTTGGCCACCGCCTCAATATGATATGTATGAGGGAACATATCAACGGGCTGTATCTCTTTTACAAGATATTTCTCAGACATCCTCGCGATATCCCTTGCCATGGTAGCCGGGTTACATGACACATAGACCAACCGCTCCACGGCCATCTCCATTATCCGCTTTATTATATCCTTGTGTATACCCGTTCTTGGAGGGTCAATAATAAGCACATCCGGCCTGAAATCTATCCCCGGGAGCCTTTCTCCTATATCTCCCAAGATAAATCGGCAGTTTAACGCGTTGTTTAATTCGCGGTTCCTGTTGGCATCAAGGACAGCGCTCTCCGCGATTTCCATGCCGATTATCTCTTTCGCCATTCCCGAAAGGAATATGGGGATTGTCCCTGTACCGCTGTAAAGGTCAAGGACGGTTTCAGAGCCCTCCAGTTCCGCATACTCGAGAACCTTCCCATAAAGCAGTTCCGCTCCTGTCGTGTTTGTCTGTAAGAATGAATTGGCCGAGACCTGCAATTCGCAAGGCCCTATCCTCTCCCTTATAAACCCTTCACCGCAAAGGATCTCCTCCCTTTCGCCTGATGCTATTGCCGCCTTTCTTGTGTTTATATTATTGACTACTGTCCTAATCCTGTCGACACTGCGGCAAAGGCCCTGTGCGATTGGAATAACCAGCCCCCTGTCCTCTCCGGCTGTGACCAAGTTTACCAGCCATTCATCATATGCTGTTGAGTAACGCAACATCAGAAAGCGCCAGAATCCTTTGTGACTTTTCAGATCATAAACAGATGCGCCGCTCTCACTGACATATCTCTTTGTCTCCCTCAATATAAGGTTTCCGTTATCCCGCTGAAGCAGGCAGGCATCCATATCAACCACCTTGTAAAAGCTGCCCCCCGCATGCAGGCCAAGACCGATACCATCCTTATCTTCGCCTTTTTTGTATTCCTCGGGCAACAGCCAGGGACGACCTGAAAAGGAGAATTCCATCTTGTTTCTATAGCCGTATATCCTCTCGGAAGGGATGACGTCATGGATGGTAATACCGGCAAGGGACCCGATTCGTTCCACCGAATCCCTGATCTGTTCCTTCTTGTATTCTAGCTGCCTCTCATACTTCAAGGCCTGAAGATCACAACCCCCGCAATAGCCGCTATATGGGCACGGCGCGCTGACCCTGTCAGGAGAAGGGTCAATGACTTCCAGCATGTCTGCCAAGGCATAATCCTTTTTCTTCTTCACGACGCGGGCCATAACCCTGTCGCCGGGGAAGGCCCCCTTGACGAATATCACCAGCCCATCCAGACGTGCCACACCCGAGCCGCCATAGGCCATTTTCTCCACCCATAATTCAACCATATCCATCTTACGCAATCTCATGCGGGTATTCTAACATCCCGCGCACCTTTCCGCCACGCGAAAACGCACCGATCTATGTGCCAATATGTATAGCACCTTGTTCAAATCCAGATATATCCTTAATGCATATCCTTTTGTTTTTGCGGAATATTTTGATTGGCTCAGCATTTGCAATAAAGAGAAAGAAATGATTTGGGAGGTCAGGTGGGGGTCTGGGGAGACTTGAAAGAGACCCCTCCTCCATCCCTCCCCTAAAAGGGGAGGAAGAAACAGGGGGACGCAGGGAGGGGGGTCTTGGATATAGGGGAGACAATGTCGAGCAGTAAACGATGTATGTCAAAGAAAGATAAAGAATATACCTTGGAAGATCGCTTAATAGACTTCGCGGTCAAAATAACCCAGGTAGCAAGATCTCTACCAAGAACGAGAACCGGAAATCATATTGCCGCGCAACTGATCCGGTGTGGGACATCTGCTGCTCCCGGTTATGGTGAGGCCCAGGGCGCTGAATCCCGCTCTGACTTCATAGTCAAGATACGCATGTGCCTGAGAGGATTACGCGCGACCAAGGTCTGGCTGATAATGATAATAAGACTGAATCTTATAAGGTCTGCCTCCCGTCTGTACCCCATAATTGATGAAAACGACCGGCTGATTTCAATATTCATCACGAGCATCAAGGCTGCCAAAGAGAATGAACCCAATACTTCGTAAATCCCAATCCCTTGTCAGATACATTCCCTTTCCTGGTTCATCCGGCTTTACCCTGCTGGAGTTGATCATTACCCTTTCCATAATGGGAATCCTGGCCGCCTTTGCGGTCCCGGCCTTTTCAGCGTGGTTGCCCGAATACAGGTTGAAACGCGCGGTGCGTGACCTCTATACCAACATGCAACACGCAAGGATCACCGCTATAAAGGCAAACCAGAGATACAGGCTCATCTTTAATCTTGAGGGAAACGGATCTTACACGCTGCAAGATCCTGATGAGACAACAGAAAAGAGTATAGACTTTCTGGATTATGACGCCGGCGGAACCATAGGTTATGGCTGCGGAAACGCCACTAAAGCGGCGACCGGTTCCGGCGGTCCCCTTCCTTCCGATTCCATCAGCTATCAATATAACAGGGCTGTCTTCAACCCCAGGGGAACCGGATCGACAGGTTATGTCTATCTCTCCAATAACCTTGGTACCGCTTACGCGGTCGGGACGTGGTCAGCAGGAATCATTGTGATAAAAAAATGGAATGAAG
>CAYUYB010000147.1:0-6876 GCA_964449025.1 uncultured Desulfobacteraceae bacterium | reverse complement strand
CAAGTATACTGTCAATATAAAGATACAAAGAGCTATTCCTGCTGAAACAGGGGAGATGACAAGAAATATTCCCAAGGCGGTGGAGACCCCTTTTCCACCGTGAAATCCAGTAAAAAGAGAGAATTGGTGACCAAGCAGGGGAGACAAACAGACGATAAAGGACCCGTAATTGGGGAAGAAATCAGAGTATTGATAGAAGAGATAAACCGGAACAAATCCCTTTAAGAGATCCAGGATCAGGGTGACAAGCCCCCATTTTAGTCCCAGTTCCCTGGCAACATTGGTGGCCCCTATATTCCCGCTTCCCTTTCGGGTTATATCCACATCGGCCAATCTCCCACTTACCAATAATCCGAAGGGTATGGAACCTATAATATAGGAGGTCAAGGTTATAGGAATGAGGTAAAGGGACATTTGGTCCTCAACAAAACTTGATTAGTAAGGCGAAAGGGTTCAGGGATTCGGGGGTTTAAGGATTCAACTATTTGTTTTCTCATGATTTTATCAATAAGCTAGGCATCTTTTAATTATTAGCTATCTCACTTTAATCCTTGACCCCTAGGAGCCTTTCGAAGATACCTCCGCTGTGTATACGAGGAAACCTGATAATCGATGAACTAACGTGGGCGCGATCCGTATTTATAAATAAATTCCCTTGCGATTTATTTGAATATCTTGGAATATATCAGGCGTATTCGGGGACTATGAGTCAGAATATATATGGATCCGTATCCGTAGGCAACGAAAATTAACAGGAGCCGCTCAATGGTAGTGATGGTTATGGATGGTCAGGGTGGGGGAATAGGGGCCGCGATTATCAAGGCCCTCAGGAAGTGCATCGGTAATGATCTAAGGGTCCTTGGCTTGGGGACAAACTCGATTGCAACATCATGTATGATGAAGGCAGGCGCCAATCGAGGCGCTACAGGGGAGAATGCCATTGTCCGGACATGTCCGAGGGTGGATTTCATATTGGGGCCTATAGCAATAATAATATGTGATTCAATGATGGGTGAGGTAACCGCCAATATGTGCGAGGCAGTGTGCTCCTGTGAAGCGAAGAAGATACTGATCCCTCTTACACAGGAGAATGTGGAGATTGTAGGAGTCACCGGTGAACCACTGCCTCATATGGTAGACCAGGTCGTAAAGAGATTAATTGAGGAGATAGGATAGCCATGTGTGAAGCAGCAGCTTATATCTTAAAGGATGGAAAGGAGGAATTGGTCCTCGAAGGTATTGATCTATTCGAGTCAGGGGATAATGAGGTTAGGCTTGTGAACATCTTCGGAGAAGAGAAGACGGTGAAAGCCAAGATAAAGGCCTTTCACTTGGTGGATCATAAGATTATTTTGGAACCCTTCAATGGCTGATTTACTCAGGGGTTGTCCTGTTATAACCCCGCAGCTGCCGTAGATTTCCTTTTGCTGGGAGATAAAGGGCATGTCTAAAAAAAGCATAAGGGATGTAGATATAAAAGGCAAAAAAGTGCTAATCCGAGTGGATTTTAACGTGCCCCTGGATGATAAGGGAGGTATCGCAGACGATAGCAGGATACGCGCGGCCCTGCCGACGATCGAGTATGTCATAGATAAAGGGGCAGGGGTCATTATAATGAGCCACCTGGGCAGGCCCAAAGGAGAGACAAGGGAAGAATTAAGGCTTACCGCGGTGGGTAGACGCCTGGAAGAGGTGATGCACAGACCTGTTAAGAAACTTGATTCATGTATCGGGCCGGAGGCGCGGAAAGCAGTAAGTGAGATGTCGCCCGGAGAAGTTATACTGCTTGAGAATCTGCGTTTTCACAAGGAAGAGACAGAGAACGACCAGGAATTTGCCAGGCAACTATCCATGCTAGGTGATCTGTTTGTGAATGATGCCTTTGGTACATGCCACAGGGCCCATGCCTCCACGGAGGGTATAACCCATTATCTGCCGTCTGTAGCGGGCCTGCTTGTGGAAAAGGAGATAGAGTATTTTGAGAGGATCAACAGCTCTCCGGAAAGGCCTTTCGTGTTAGTGCTGGGGGGAGCAAAGGTCTCTGATAAGATCCCGGTTCTGGAAAACATGGTTCCCAAGGTGAACACAATCCTGATCGGCGGCGGGATGGCGTATACCTTTCTGAGGGAGACAGGGGTTGATATAGGTTCATCCCTTTATGAAAAGGACGTTGCGGATGTGGCGGGAGCAGTATTGGAAAAGGCGACAAGGGTGGGTGTGGAAATAGTTTTGCCGGTGGATCATATTATATGTGATAATATTGATTCGGCTGAAAACATAAAGATCACAGAAGATGCCCATATTGAAGAGGGGTTTCTGGGAGCGGATATCGGCCCCAAGACAATAGGGCTGTTCAGGGAAAAGTTGCATGACGCAAGGACAATTGTCTGGAACGGGCCCATGGGGATATTTGAAAAGGATCAATTTTCCAGGGGAACAAGAGCGATTGGTGAGGCCATCGCCGGGGCTTCCGCTGTATCAGTGGTAGGAGGGGGGGACACCGCTGCTGCGGCCATAAAATACGGCCTACGGGACAGGCTTTCACATATATCCACGGGCGGCGGGGCATCACTTGAGTATCTAGAAGGTAAGGTATTGCCCGGTATCGCGGCTCTGGAAGATAGATGATAGATAGATCTCTTAGGGGCTAACATCCGGTAACACAGAGGTGTTTTCGGTATATATCCGTGTTCACCCAATGATCGTTGCATGTTGCCAGTGGTTGGTTGGAGTATCTTTTTGAGTTAACAACAGACACAGTTGCTACCAACGTAGATAATTGCTTGACAAAGGTTGACACTGTTTTATATAAAAGATTTAAAACTCTGACACCTAGCTAGGTATAATCTCTTAGTTGATAAAGGAGGGATCTGATAAAATGAAGAAGGCGACGCCAGGGGTAATGTTGTTAGCATTTGCAGGGTTAATTTTTCTCGCCGTCGGTGTTATAACGGCAGCGGACGTACCTGATATTGTAGTCATTGATAACAAAGGCTACGAAAGCGATAAATTAGGGCCTGTAGAATTCAATCACAGAGCGCACAGTGAAGACTATGGTCTGGAATGTAATGAGTGTCATCACCGGTATGTGGACGGGGAAAATGTGTGGAAAGAGGGTGACCCCGTGGGAAAATGCGAAGCCTGCCATGATCCCAATGAATCAGTAGGAGATGCAGAGAAGCTCCAGACGGCCTTTCATAAGAACTGTAAGGATTGCCACAGGGAGGCAGGGGGTGATGCGCCTTACAGAAAGTGCAATGACTGCCATTCATAATCAACACGATTAATAACCTGCTTAGTCCATAAAAAAGCCGCGTTAGTATCTGGCTGACGCGGCTTTTATTTATGGAATAACAAAACGCCGCCATGAAAAGACTGCGGCGTAATTTCTATCGATCAGAAAGATTCTAGGTTTCAGTAACTGTTATGGCCTCCTGGTCACATACCTCTACGCAGCTCTCACATCCTAGGCACTCTTCGGCATTTACAGGCACAGATTTTTCATCCTGCATCTCAAACACATCCACCGGGCAGACCTCGACACATTCTTCACAGCCTATGCATTTTTCATGATCGACAACTACGCTGTAACCCATGTTCCCATCCTCCTGTCTTATTATTTTTATAACTTAATTTCCTGATATTACGACTTTTTTAATGTAGTCTATTGACATCCGGCTCGAGTTAGAAGTTCCTTAACAGAGAAGAAAATGGGTGTCAAGCTTTTTTATGGGTGATTTGTGTATTGGGCCCGCATCTCTTGTTTAACCGGGTTAGAAGATGTGCAGGCACGGATATTCCTTATGAGTGGTTGGTGAGTATGATCACATAAACCTTTCAGAACTGACAGGAGATATTAAAGGAACCAAAGATGTCGGCGGTTTTCTGATCTCTATGTTCGCTGGTGCGGAATATCTGGGTGTAGCTTAGCTGGATACGGTTCCACTGTAAGACAAAACCTCCCTGGATATCACCCACAAAATATTCCTTATCAACGGAATGGCTGTCTGTCAGGGTGTTGCCATCAAGGAAGATATTACGCAGGATAACTCGTCCTTGCAACCCCCCGAACGTATACCAGTTCATGCCATTGTCAGAAGGGAAATAAACGGAGCCTGCCAGGCTGGGCCGAATGCGTGGGGGACCAAAGTCGTCTCTAAGATTGGGTCCCAGGCGAAAGACTATGCCTGCTGCCCCGTGAGTAAGGATGTTTCCGAGGCTTCCACCGAAATGGGGGATAATATCGAATTCCAGACCATATGCGGTTTTACACTTTTTAAGCCGTCTTGCCTGCTCGTAGTAAAGGACGACGCCCAGTTCATTTTTCAGCTGATTATCCCATCCTTCGGGTACATGTAAGCCCAGCATGGAATGCCAGAACGTCTGTATATCCTCGGCAAAGGAATCCGGTCCCACGATTCCCACTTCCATGTGCACCTTGTCATATCGTTTATCTCCCTGGGTAGCCACGAGTCCGAAGCCCAGATAAAGCCACCCGGCATAGGGCCTGTCCTTGGGTATGATTTTAGAGGAAAAGGTATCCCTAGGGGTGTAAATATTCTGTCCTAGAGAAATGCTGGCCCTTCCTTCCAAAGGGTATTCAGACCCATCTTTTACCTGTTCGTAGCTGAACCAGGGCAGCTTATTGGCGCCTTCCGTGATCCATCCGATAGGCCTGCTAAGGAGTTCCAGACGTGTTCCGTGGGTGAAATGTCTGTCTGTACCTCCGCCGAAAAAATCATTTTCAAACTGAATACCGAGGATAAAACCATCGTCACCTGCGCGGGACAGATCCGTGCATGCAAACGAATAGAAGACGGCCAGCATGGCTATTGATAGTATTCTAGGGGACATACATCCGGTTCCGGAACGAACCTGTTATTTTCCTCCTTTTCCTTCTCCTGTATCCCCCGAAGGGGGTTCATATTCCAGTAGAAATATGAACTTATAGATGTCAAATATGATTTCGTCGCCGCTTTTAAGCTTTGTTGGTAAGTGGGGCTGGAGCTCTACCCCGCCAAGGCTAGTCTTATTCTTGCTTCGTTGGTCTTCCAGATAAAAGAATCCGTTTCTATATTCAATCGTGGCGTGCAAACCGGAGATACTGTCTTGTGATACATCAATATCATTACCCGGGCCCCGACCGATCTTGTTTATGACCTTTTTAAGACGTATGGTCTTCTTGCCCGTTATATTTCTTACATCAACCATGATTGCCTGAGGTAGAGACGGGAGTTCCTTAACAGTGGTCTCTTCCTGCTTCACAAAGGATTCAGTCGGGGCGTGAAAATCTATCATGGTTTTCCCCGAAGGGATAGTATCGGGTATAATAAATTTAAATCTATAGATGTGAAACTGGATCTCATCTCCGCTTTTAAGTCTCCGTGGTGAATGGGGTTTCAGCTCCTCACCTGCCAGGGTGGTCTTATTCATGCTCCTTTGGTCTTCCAGGTAGAAGAAGCCGTCTTTATATTCAATCGCGGCATGGAAACTTGATATTGTATCTTTGGGTATAACAACATCGTTGTTAGGGTCGCGACCTATCATGTTTATCTGTTTTCTCAGGAAGAATGTATTGGTTCCCGTGATATTGTTTACGTCAATCAAAACAGCTCTTGGCGTGAAAGGTCCGAATGGTGTCTCTATCTGTTTGCCTTTTTTAGCGATATTCAAAACCCTTTTATAATAAGCCATAGCAATCGCGATAATGACCAACAGCGCGAAGACCCCGATAAGAAACTTAAGCCATGGGATCATATCCTTCCTGTCAATGCCCGGTTCTTTTTGAGGTGCTTCCTCTATCTCTGTTGCCCGGTCAGAAGGCACCGGAGGTTTTGTGGCCGTGGCAGGGAAGGTTTGTTCCTCAGGAGCTATTGTCCTGGTGGTTAAAGGTTCCTCTTGTATCGAAGGCTCCGAGGTTACCTCTATAATCCGGTCGAAGATATCTGAGATATCACCATTACCATATGCCCTGAAATATTCGCCATTCGTCCTTGTTGCCAGTATTTGGAACATGCTGAAATCAGCTATATCACTGAAGGCTATGCCAAAAATCCTGATGCCGCACCTCCGGCTTTCCTCTGTCAGGTCTTCCCTTAACCAACTCCAAGCCTCTCTGTCTCGCTGGTTATCCCCCGTGTCCAGGAATCCGTCGGTCATAAGAATAATTATCTTTGGGGCCTCTTTTCTACCGTTGTTTTTCAATTCATACATGGCTGTTTCGATTGCCGCGGGGGTATCTGAAAACTGGCCTCTATAATCAACTTCTTCCAGGCTGGACAATATATTGGCCCTGGTTGCTATATTATTGGTGGATATTAGCTTGACAGCGAGTCTGGGCTTACTATCAAAAATGACCATGCCGACACGTGAGTCCTCCCCGAGGTTTAACAATGACTCGGCAACTACATCCCCGGCAACAAAATCAGGGTCACTTTTTTTCATGCTTCCGGAATTATCCAGGACCAGCACGATGTCCATACCAGCCTTAATATCCCGGACATCGGACTGTGAGGTCATAGTTGCGCTACCCTCTCTCCCGTAACAAAACTGGGCCTGGAGGAACAGGGCGGTAAAGACGAAACATGTGATTGATTTTTTCATGGTATTTTCTCCCCGCGCCATAATAGAATTTAATGTCCCGATCCGGGAATGGAATAAACAAGGTTCATCCGGTTAATGAGCACGTAAAGAAGTAGATAAGGGGCCAAGGATTCTAGGATTCAAGGGGTCAATGGTAATTATTTCGTTTTTAACCCCTTAACTTGGACCCTGTGTTTGTACAACTAAAACATCGTTTACATTTTAGACCGGGTACATCCTTTACACTTTTTAGTTTCTAATAATTTTGTTTTTTCTTAGATCTATGGAGCCAAG
>CAYUYB010000146.1:4593-6932 GCA_964449025.1 uncultured Desulfobacteraceae bacterium | reverse complement strand
TGCTGTAAACCTCACATCTGGTTCTCTTCGTTTTAGCCATGTTAAATCACCTCACAAGGGCAGGCCCATTATGTAGCCTGCCCTTGTGTTGATGTTTGATCGGGATAAGAGACGCTATTTAAGGTTTCTTTTGAGGAATGATTGAAGGATATCGGAAAGCTTGATACCGACCTTCACTCTATTCATTTTGCACCAGCCGGTAAATTGAATCCAAACATCATCATCAAGATCTCGCACAATTTTATCCGCCATATAGCTATGTATATCAAAAGATATATTTAAAGGTTTAGTTATGATTGTGCATTACCGTCTCTTGACACCTGCATGGGAGGTTGGCAGGCTGAGGCACCCCACAGCCTGCCTGTATCCGAAGGGGTTTGGGGAACAGGGTGTTCCCCAGGAGTATGTTACTCCTGATAAGCGTGTTTCTGCCATATGTCCTTACACCTCCTAATCCTGCTGTTAAGCTCATTGATTTTTTTAATGACCCTGCTTTTGAACATTAATGCCTTGTATTTTTTGTAATGTTCAAGGATGATGACGGCTTCATTCCTGAACTCGCTCTGGACAAGATTTATATATTTTTGATGAATGTTTTTCCTGCCATCTTCATTACTTAAACAACTGTAGGTAATGGCTAAATCTTTCACCTTGTCGAATATTCTGTTGAGTTTCCATTGATACTTGTTGAATGGGTAAAGCCGCTCGAAATCGTGAGTATTGAACGCACTCACATTGTTGCCGAATTCGTCCAATTCGACCGCAAAGAAGTCGGGTGCTTCCGGCTTTGGTATGCTGAAGAGGATTGCATGTTCCCGCGATACAATCCTGTAAATGAACTCCCAATAGGCCGTGGCTTCTTCGTCTTCCATGTCCTGGCATGGATTGAAATATCTTGCTGATGTTCTTTCAACCTTTAGATGTGTGCTTGACGGATACTCTTCTTCAACTATCCAGCTATCCACTATTCTGCTTACTTGTTTTTTCTCCATTTTCTATACCTCGTGGAGTGAGTCTTGTGCTCGCTCTCTGATTAATCTATGTCCAGAGAGAGAGCAGATTCCTGCTCGGTTTTGTCGGAATGCGGATTCAGAATCATATTTTGTTGCCTGAGTTCATAACAGAAAGCGTCTTCATGAAAAGAATCAGCGACAAAACTGAAAGGCATAAAAGCGAGCGTGGTTGACACTTCGTGCGTGACTAATCCTGAATCAAGATATATTATTTTTAATCTTTCAGGATTTGTCACCAGAAGTGGTCATACGTGTTTGTTCCACTGGTGTTTTTAAGCCTTTCACAGGGCAATATGCGGGAGTTAGACAAAGTTAGAACCGAAGGGGTTCTAATTCTTGTTAGATAATGTGCCATCGGCGACCCGAAGGGGAAAGATTTAAAATGAGAGTTTTGAGCGGCATCGGCACCCCATGCCTTACTCCGAAACTCTTTTTAAATCTTTAGCCGTGAAATGGCACCAAGATATAAAAAAAATTCTAAGAGAGCCCCAAAAATTCCTTCCAGCATTTGTCAGAACAAAGGCCGGATATGTGTTGCTCTCTTTGCCATGCAGGAGCTTCAGGAAACTCTTCCTGGATTAGTATTTCAGGATGCTTCCTGTCCAGAACCGGAGTGTATCGTTTACCGCAATTGGGGCACCTTCGATACACTTCCAGATATATCTCTTTTCCGCTCATATCTTCCACCTCATCAAGCCCGTCTAATGCGAGCTTCTTCTCATTAAATGGAAGAAGCGAGAAACGGAAGCGAGGAAACGTCAAGCAAATCGCTCCATAATGCTTTCGGATTCGGGACAATAGTTTAAAATAATCATATCCCGAATCGAAAGGTTTAGGATAGGCGATTTGCGTGTTCCCCCAAAGAGCCTTCAACAAATCTGAAATCCTTTATTGTTGGTCAAGAACTCAAAGAACTCCTCTACATTGCTCCAGTCAAAGTGGTATGCGCTGAGCTTTTCCTCAAGATTGTCGCTCCTTGACATTTCGGAAAGTCTGGCTCTTACCGTGTGTTCGGGAACATTCGGCCTGAATTCCGTGACCTTCAAATGAATCTCTTTGATGTGACCTGAGCCGTTTCCTGCAATGAATTCAAGTATCAGCGTTTTGATTGTAGACGTTATTTTAATCACCCCAGCTATTGTCTATTTTCCTGCCTAATTCGCTGTCAAAAGGAACGAATTCGAGTGGCGGTTTAACTGTCCGGAATTCCTTTAGCCTCCAGTCTATAAAATATTCCCTACCTCTGTAGGTGATGGTCGGTAACCTATTCGGTATTTTATCTTTCATTTTATCCTCTTTTTCCTTTAATTAGTTTAACATTATAAC
>CAYUYB010000146.1:0-4583 GCA_964449025.1 uncultured Desulfobacteraceae bacterium | reverse complement strand
TTTCAGATGGGCACGGAGCGTGGTGGTCCTGTCTCTAATCTACCTTCTGGCAAATCACATCTCGAAGCGGTTGTTTTCAGAAAGTTCAGACGTCTGAACATCTATTGGATAAGCCACTTTGCCAGCAGGCGAAAGATTTAAAATGGGGTTTGCGATGAGCAAAACGAAGTGGACCCCTTTTAAATTTTTCGCCGTTGTAAAAAAACTTCAGGAGTTGTTAAACTCCTGAAGGGCACGTTCCAAGACATATCTTGGAACATTAACCTTAATCTCAACATACTGGAATTTAGATTCCATATCATCAATCGGAGCTGGTCTCCCTATGTTGAAAATCACATTAATCACCTCCATCAAACCTTTTCACAGAGTGAAAGGTTTGATGAATGGCACTTTAGCGGACCCCTCGATAAATCTTTAGGCCGTAAGGCCGACCCCGAGAGGGGGAAAGATTTACGATAAGGGGTCTGCGTGTGCCAAAGATCACCAAAGAATACAAAGAAAAAGGAACGGGATGAGGCACCAGTAATTGCGTTTCTATGCTCTGAACACTGACGAAGCTACCAAAACCTGATTCACCGAGTAACAGTGGTAACTCAGGTTTATATATTTGTTACGGCTTTTATCAAAGGATGAGCAATAATCTTGAAAATATGATTGGTGGAAGTGAATATTCGAAATTCAAATCCGAGGGTGAAAGGCGCATCGCCTATTTCCTTGATAATAATTCAATCAAGTACCGGTATGAGCCAGGTGTATTGATCAACTCATACTATGGCAAACAGCGCATCTGGTATCCCGATTTTCATCTTCCTGAATTTAAAACCTATATCGAGTATTTTGGATTGGCAGGGAATCCGGAATATGACAAAGGAATCAAGACTAAAGAGGCTATGTACTCAAAGGCGGGATTGGATATGATCCCCGTCTATCCGTGGATGTTCGAAGAGAACTGGCAGGGGTACATCATGAAGGAATTGAAGAATGTGACTGTCCAGCGTTACAGGAAGCTTATGAACAAACCTTACTGGTCGAAAACAGGATCTCACTCATACCATAATTCATTCAGATCCCCCAGACGCTGTTTCTATTGATAGATTGCAAGAGAGATAGGGTATTTATTATATTAGTCACCTTTTGTTACGCATTTTAACTCCTTGATATTTCAATAATTATTTGATTTGCAGGTGTAACGTAATTGACCGTTTTTGGTAGGGTTTTAGCCAATTAAATTACATTTTTTGATGAATTGTATTACACCTTCGATTAATTCATTTCAAATCTGAGATTCGTGTTTCCACGATAGCTGTCGATAATGTAGAAGCCTAACGTATCCAGGAGCATAATTTGCTTCGACTTACGATTCGTAGCACTTTGAATGTAATTCATTTATCCTGGAAATCAATGTCCCCAAGCTTTTGTAATGCAATGACATCAATTTTATCTTTTTCACGATAAGAATTCTTTTTAATCTCAATTAAAGCGTTTCGATTAAGATAAGGTATGCCTTGTTCTGATATGCTTGCTTCCGGTAATAACTCCTCATAGGTTTTTTCATTCAGCATGGTAAAAATATCAAGAGGGAACTCTTCAATAAGTCGTATTGCCCCTGAAGAAATAGTAAAGTCCTTGACTTCCAGTTCCTCGGCATACCCTTCACCCCATTCCTTTAATATCTTTAACATCCTTTTAATATTTTTTTCCGATGCTTCAATTAGTATATCAAGATCCTCAGTAGCTCGAACAAACCCATTCAAAGCGCAGGCGACTCCCCCGACAACAATGAACTTTATGCCTCCCCCAGAAAGGGATAACAGTAGTTTTTCAAAATCCATATTTACCGTCGCCCAACAATTTTTCTATATATTGTATCGGAACCTTCTGCTTTATTATGACATCCAAGTTTTCTTAACGCAGCATTGAGTTCTTTTAGCTTCTGTAATGGTTTTTTCTTAGGATATCGCCCTACAGTCTTTTTTATTAGATTTTCGGATGATTTCAATTTTCCCTCTTTAAGCTATTCAGATTCAGGAAAAGCTAAAAAAATTTAAAAAAATGACAATTAAAAAATTATAAAAAAATCAATATATTTGGTCAAGTTGAATATATTTTCTTAGGAATTTTACGATTGATGCGCGAAGATTTTCGTGAGCATTTGGAAACTCTCCCAGAATAGCTTGAGAGCCGAATATCCACAATTCGGTGTCCTCTGAAACATCACAAGCAGCCCGGATTGCATGTTCAAGCTGATCACGTGTCATTTCTATACTCCGAGGCGTTACCCCACTGAGCTTTTTCATCAGGAGTTAATATGGCAAAAAATGGATTGCTCTGTCGTAAACGACTGGCCCGTTTGCTGGTTGAAGTGAGAAATCGAGACAGGCGTTGAATAGAGTACATCTCAAGAATGTCGCGCCATTCCTTTATATCTTTGTTTGCCATTCCATGGTCTTCCATTGACAAACGATCAATATATTCTATAGCTCGTCGCACTATGGAAGCATCCTGTTCGATGGCTTCGGCTATTTTGCGAGAAAATCTATGCAAGCTCTGGTCCTTTTCTTTATGTGTCATTGGGTTCTTTGTCTGTTTTCGGATATGGTTGTTCGGTTGTGGAAGAACCCCGTACAGAGCAGTTATGCCCTCAAAGCTTAAATCGGAAATATCCGCTTGTGTATATCCTTCGATTTCTATCGTAAGATCGAACACATTTTCCACTTGATTGAGTTGTGTTCGCAATTTGCGAACGCAATTAGTCAGATGGCGTGTTTCATGCAGCAATCCTATGGTAAGAGGCGTATCTAATTCCTCAGGAAACGATTGAATCCATGCAGCGTGTGGATGTGGTATAAGGTTTTTGATTTCTTTTTTTATTTCTGTGATCAGTTTCTCATATCGGTTTTTTTCTGTCTGAAACAACTCTATTACAATTTGCATTAGCGGGTCTGAAGAACGAATTTCATATTGGTGTTTTCGACCTCCCCCCACACGAGAGACGAAACCCGACCTAAAAAGCTTACTTAATGCTTTTTGAGCGCCAGGCACGGTTAGTCCAGCACGTTTGGCAGAGTCCGAAGCGGTAAGAGGTCCATCAACCTCATTTGACATGACTCTTAGCAGCCTTACATGAGCTTGGGTGCCTAAAAGTTCATTCAGCGGATAACGTAACGGATTCTGCTCAGATACTATTGGACGCATACCGAAATCTCCATCTTACAATTTATTATTCGCCCATATATTAAAACAATAGTTCTATTTTGTCAACTATAATTTCATTAAATAAACTATAATTTATTATTGTAAATTATAGTTAACGTTCAGCGCGCCTTTCCTTTAATTTGTCAACCATTGTATTTGGACTTCAGCTTTTCGAATGCCTCCATCTGCTGTGAGGCATATTGCAGCTTGACAATTTCCCGGAGCTTTCTTTCACTGAAATATTCCTATTCATCCAGCGGCATCTGAACAAGCTCGGTCCGAATCTTCCATGGAAGTCGGGGGCATAACAGGACAACTGGGGGAAGTGCGGTTAACACATCCGTGGTTTCCCCGGTTTTTTATGAGGGAAAAATTGCAGAGGGCCACGGTGTTGGCCACAAGGTTGATGTTCCGCCCGTTGACCTCGATCCGGTCTAGAAAAAATTTCAGGTATTCCTTGGCCATACCGCGCTCGTTGGACATGGAAATCTCATCGAACCGAGCCTGGATTTTCCGGAGGGTTTCATCCTTGAACAGGTAGGGCGGCAGCTGCTTCGGCCCCTGAAACCGCTTCAACTGACGGCTGATTTCAGACTCCCACTCTTTAAGCTCTCTCAACCGCTCACTCACCAGGCCCAGTTCCAGTGCGCCGCTCTCTATCGCTTCGTAATGTTTGCAAATTCTCATTCTGACCCCGTCCAGCTCAGCCCGTAACTCCTTTAATCTTCTGCTGTTTTGATTGCACCGATTCGTGAGTTCCCGGTTCACGTGAATGATGATTTCACGGATTCTCTCCCGGGTGAAAAATTTCTGGAAAAGGTATTTGAGGATCTGGCTGTCCAGGTCCGCCTCCGGGATCCGGTTCCCCTTGCAGGTGGAACGTCCCCTAGGGTCCTCCGACACCTCCTGAGTGATGCTGATGACCCTGATTCCGGCTTTTTTCAGCTTTTGTTTGTAAATTAGGGCTCCGAGCGCATCCCGAAAAAAACGTGAAGTAGTGAGAACGAGTATCGCTTCCACCCCTGTTCCCCGGTCCAAAACGTATCCGAGCATTTCCTGAAAACGGGGCCGATTGTCATCGGTGGCCGATGCCCCTTCCTCCCGGAAAATTTTCGCCACTTCATGACCGTTCTGACCGCAATACTGCTTCATCTGTTGAATTTGGTCCGGGATCGACAGGTCCTTTTCGGCCTGACGAGTGGTCGATACTCTCGCGTACAATACAACTTTCAAAAGAAACTTCCTCCTGGTCTTTGTTTAAAGAATCTTCAGATTCAGACCCACTCGGTTCAATAATAATGCGTTCTACAAAAGGGACGAGCAGTCGGATTTCCCTCTTGTAGATCCTGCCCTCCATGTCTGGCAGATTATCCCTTATCCGAAAAGTC
>CAYUYB010000145.1:2754-6935 GCA_964449025.1 uncultured Desulfobacteraceae bacterium | reverse complement strand
CCGACGCAATGGTGAAACCGTGGCTATGCTGAAAGAAGACCACTGGTGTTATGCACCTGTCATCGGTTACGGTCTGGTAGAACAACCAGAATTTTTCAAGAAAGGTGGATTATACAATCCGCAATTTGATAATGATCCGGAAATAATGGAGGCATTGGGTGGTACCGGTTCTAAGTTCCTCGGTCATTTGCTTGAAAGACCAGAAATGGCAAAGGACATGACATTTCCCTGCCTTGAGCCGGGGAGGTATATAGGCTGCCTCACGGCGCCCTTGAGGAATACTACCTTTGAGCCGCATGTGGTCTTCATCTATTCCAACAACGCCCAACTGAGAAACATACTTATGGCAATAAAATATAAGGAAGGCGTCCACGTAACCTCCGAATTCGATCCTATAGACTCCTGCGTCTACTCCCTCGTTCCCCTGCTACAGGGTAAACAAAACTATATCATTACTATCCCTGATCCGGGTGAACAGGAACGCGCTCTGACCGATGAAAACAAGATTATTTTCTCCATGACAAAGGATAAAGTAAGAATTCTGGTAGAAGGCCTAAGGCACTACGATGAGATAAAACTCGGGTATACCCATTTAACCAAGCTTATGCAGGCTGATTTTGAACAGCCCAAATTCTATACCCTTCTATTTAAACGATGGGGACTCGATGTGCATGAATAATAAAACAATGAAAGTTACAGATCTGCGGTTGACTTCTGGTACCTCTAAATAAACCATATACCTTGCCTTCCAAAAAGCTCTGCTTTTCGATCAGCAGTAGTGACTTGTCACTTTCCTTCTAGGCGAAAAAACTTTAGTGACAAAGGGTACGGCCATACCTCTCCATTGTTAGCCTTTATTCCACCGATAATTGGGAATATAACACCCACCACTGCTAGCGCAACTAACAAAGGTATCCCGATGATGATGAAACACAACAACACAAACACGATCGTATACATTAATTCGCTTATTATCCAGTTGGTCACGATCCTTCCGTGTTTATCAATCATTTCTGAATCACTCTTTTTTATCTGCCATAAAACTACCGGGACAATCATGCCTGCCAGCGGAACAATATAGCCACAAAATTGCGACAGATGAATGAACATCGACCACAGGTTTACATCAGACGAGGCGCTACCAAAAGCGTTACCTAATCTTTCTCCAGCAGATTGGTGCTTCGCCAACACCGACTTCTTGGCTGTCTGATACTCATCCTCAGAAATGGCACCACTTTGTTTCAAGTTGTTCAATTTTTCAATTTCTTCTACGAGACTCACGTCAACACCTCCGCAAAACTGAACACCAGGATCAGCCGCAGGATTTCCTTCTCTAAATATGATTGTTATGGCACTACACGCATCTCAATTGCTTCTGCTCGAATATTAGAGTCCACGATATTATTCCTGCTTTTCTCAGACACAAGACTTCGCGCAACCCGCTTGAAAATGAGCATAGCCAATTTCCCGCCCCGAGTTAATGCCTTTTTTATACTATTTTATTTATCTATTATTTTGCCTACCTCCGTTCCTTCAGTATGTCACGAATTTCTCCGAGCAATACTTCTTGAGCGGAGGGTGCTGGCGGAGCCTTCGGTGCAGCTTCCTCTTTTCTCTTGAGTGAATTAATGGCCTTTACAGCGATAAATATTGCAAAAGCGATGATTGTGAAATCAATAACCGTCTGAATGAACTTCCCATAGCCGATTACGACGGGTGGCGTTTCTCCTACTGCTGCCTTAACTGTGAACGCTAAACCTGAAAAATCGACTCCACCCAATAGGACTCCGATTGGAGGCATTATCACGTCACCCACAAAAGATGAAACGATTTTTCCGAATGCGGCACCGATAATGATACCAACAGCCATGTCGACGACATTGCCTTTTACCGCAAACTCCTTAAACTCCTTTATCATGTTTATCATGGTCTCCTCCCGTTTGATGTTTAAAACCAAAATTTGAACAAAAGGTATTTAATGACTCCTGATCACCGCCTCATCGTATAACGGCACCCATCACGCGCGACGCGCAAGCCAGCGCTCGCATGGGATGGTTCAATCTTCTTCATTTCATATAGTAGCCTGAGACTCTCCAGTTACCGTCCTTGTCAAGCATGGGGGTAACCGTCTCAACCGCAGACTTCTTATTCTCAAACGACGCTTCGAACTGGATGACAACGTATTCTCCGTCCGGCGCACCGGGTATCGAATTCATATAACTCTTGCTCTTGACGTTTCTTGATACAAGCTTTCCAAGAGGTTTTCGCACAGCCTGTAGCGACTGCTCCAACTGCTCCTGTGTCACCGCGTTCCTGAAGTATTCCGCCGCTTCTTTCCAACTCTCCGCGTATTTCCCTTCATCCACCATGCCCAACCATCTCTGGACTGCGGACACCGCTGCATTTTCCTTGTCTGATTCCGCCGCTGCCGGCGTCGCGGCACCCAGGATTAAACCCAGAATAACCAAATATGCAGTTCTTCGTACCATATTTTCTTCTCCTTTCTTATCCGGGCCTAACGCGTAACGCCGGCTGGACCACGACGCACATAACCATTTTTGGTGAAGCCTGAGCTCGATGTGCCCCTCACATTAGCTAGCGTTCCCTAGCGCAAATTCCCAGTTGATCAACGTGTCGATCACGGCCTTAACATAATCGGCACGGCGGTTCTGATAATCCAGGTAATAGGCATGTTCCCATACATCAACAACAAGCAATGGCTTCATGCCTGTTGTCAAAGGAACATTGGCATTTCCGGTCCTTACTGCCTTGAGCGTGTCTCCATCAAGAACAAGCCAAGCCCAGCCACTCCCGAACTGTGAAACTGCGGCGCTGAGAAGCTCCTCCTTGCAGGCATCCACACTGCCGAAAGATGCCTCTATCTTCCTCTTCAGCTGGTTGGGAGGGGCGCCTCCGCCATTCGGCATCATGCTTTTCCAATAGAATGTGTGGTTCCAGATTTGAGCCGCGTTGTTGAAGATCGCGGCCTTTTCTATTTGACCTTGGGTACCGATAATAATCCTCTCCAATGGCAAGTCGGCATATTCAGTGCCAGCGATAAGCCTGTTCAGGTTGTCCACATAGCCTTTATGGTGTTTCCCGTAATGAAAACCAATCGTCCTGGCGCTTATGACCGGTTCCAACGCGTTTTCCGCGTAAGGGAGCGGGGGCAATAGAAAGGGCTTATGTGCTTCCGCTTCTCCGGAACGACCGCCCATGGTGAGCCAAGCGGCGCCTGCGATGGACGTAATGAGAAAACCGCGGCGGCTAAGCTGGATCGAGGGATTGTCTGCCTCTATCTTTTTCATTTAAGCCTCCTTATATTTTGTGGGTGGGAGACGCCTAACAAAGACACAACATGAAGAAAAAATATATCGCCATTCGCCAATCGATCTTATTTTTTCAAGTATCAATCCTTTTTTGTTCCATTGAACACCTCCCTGTTCAACGTGTTGGGTAACCAGCGCTGCCACAATAGTTCCCAAAACCCCTAAGCTTTTACTGCTGGGTTCACCCAAGTGTCACGCCTCGCGACTACTCTTGGATGACCACAGCCTTGATGAAAGAAAGCATGTCAGCCTCCACTTGGTCAAAGACATCCTCCGTGGAGTCCGCGATAATTTCAACACCCACGCCCTTATGTAGGATGTAACAAAGATAGACCTTATGAAGGAATCCCGACCTGGTGTACTCACCTTTATATACAATAGAATACCGATCACATGAGTAATCGGGATACCCACCGAGCGCTTCCCATTTTAGCTGGAAGGATTGCTGGTGCCTCATTAACCCGTTCAAAGAGTATATTATAGTGTCAGTCGTCTGCGTGACCTGTTCAAAGATCAAGGCCAGGACTGGCTCGACAGGTAAACCTTTCGTTCCTATGATCGGCGCACGCTTAAACATCCGGGAGCCTTTTGACCTTTCACTCGGAGCGGTTTCCTGAACAAGCGTCCAGATCCCTTCATCTGGTTTTGTGAAAAGTATCTTTGTACCAAACGCTTCTATTTCGCTTTGCCCCCAAGCAACGCTTGAAGGTGCGAAAAAAAGAAGGGCTAAAATTGCTGTTTTCAACCGCACACCTCATTCAAACCAAAACCTAACGAAAAATTCACCCGACGCTCTACAGGTTTGGTGGAATGACAGGTTTTTCCATCAGTTACAGATACACTATCCGGCTC
>CAYUYB010000145.1:0-2744 GCA_964449025.1 uncultured Desulfobacteraceae bacterium | reverse complement strand
CCGGCTCAGCGTCGGAAATATAAATAACGCGGACGTATTAACCGCCTCGTATCTGCCCGATAGCGACTCGAGAATCTTCGCTTTCCGGACGTTACTCACCCGGCTTTTTCGTTATATTTTAGACCTCATCATCCCGCACATTATGTCTGTAAATATGAGCGCTTGCATCAACGTAAACACTAATTTTCATTAATTATACCAAATTTCACTTTTCGGTCAATCTCAAGGTCAAACTGGCTGGCTGAGAGGCGTGCGCTTTTCATCACGTCCACCTCAAGCCAAGAGCCATGTTTCGGAATTATTGAGTTAGATCACAGCATAGATGAAAAAGCATCCCAATAAAATTGCATAAAATCCCATTAATCGCCGAAACAATGGCGTGATTTTAATTGTCTATTTAATTAAGCTTTTTAAAATCCTGTCCGCCAACTACGCTGAGCACTAATGCAGCGCGAATGGAGTCTTTTTATTTCTTCTTGGGCGGACCAAAGGTCTTCAAGTTAACAGGTCCTCCCCAATCAAAAGTGGTTAAATCAAAGCCCGGGACGCGCGGGGAGCGATCCAGATAAGGCCCCAGGTACAGCGCATGGAAGAGAACGGGCTTCCTGATTGCTCTAAAATTCAACGGGGCATGCTGTACGCCTTTAGGAATGAAGACGACGGTTGTCGAGGTGATAGTATGCTTCTCCATTTCCTCTCCCATCCAGAGATCTATCTCCGCATCGAAGCTACTGCAAAGGTCCGGCAGTTCCGCGCCGAGGAAAATAAGGAATTCATCATATTTGTGGACGTGGGGAGTTTCCCAGCAAACCGGGGCGGTGAACACCTGCCATCCTATTGTGGCGGTTGCTCCAGGCAATGCCGCAGCACCTCGAAAGTAAGTCTGCGGACTGGCTATTTCCGGAAACGGAGGGATACTGTTAAGAGAAACAAAATCATTTGCTTTCGGCGGCTGGTGGTTATCGCTCAGGAAATATTTGCCGTATTTTGTCCCCCCGGGTGATCGCGTCTCCTTTGGAGCCGCCATCAACCCGCCTTGATTGGGCGTCAATGCTCCACGCAGCGAGCTTGCGAGAGCTAGGCCGCCGGCGCCCGCGATGATATTCTTAAAGAATCCTCTGCGCGTCGTACATCTATTCCTGGTGCTGTCACGACTCATGTTCGTCTCTCCTTTCTTATGAATCCCTTTCACGAAAAAAGATTGAATGATTTTGACATCTTAGGAGAATATGGGATCAGATCTTTCATCCTGTCAATTCATTCCTCTGCGGCTCATTTGTCAAATTTAAAGATTTCACCCGCAGCTCTTCATTTTGTTAAACGTGTTTTATCTCATTACATCTGGTTTGACATCTTCAATTGGCTGTGAAGCAAGCCAACGACGATCCTGTCCTGTTAATTGGGGCCTATAGTTATTATCTGTATGTAGCTCAAATGACGATTTTTTACATATCATAACCCACAATTTTGGCATAGAATTGGATAATAATGAGTAGAATATATTTTTGTAACGTTTGTTTGACCAAGAAAATAAAACTTCTCCATCGTCATTTATTTTTCTTTCTTTAAATATAGCCCATAATACCTCAAAATCTCCCTTATGTGTTATGAAGCCTTTTAGTATTTTAGGTTTATTACTACATTCAAAAGACATTGAGGCATAGGGTAAAGCCGAATCTATTGCAGTGATTTTATCTTTTTCAAAAGACGCCATAGGAAATTACAGCCCCAAAAGTCTTCCAAGTCATACCTGCTTTTGCGATAAGTTTGCCCCGAGAGCGATCCTCGTTCTGGATCTTACATTTTTTGATCCGCCTAAGGGACTTAACGCGGAGATTAAACGCCTTATCATAGGCAAGAAGTAGTTCAACGTTTCGAACATGGTGAACACCAATTGCTTCCTCACATTTTCCGGATGACATCCGTTTATTTGACCGACTATGCGGAAAACCCAGTACAATGGACATAAAAACCCCAAAAATATACCTGCAACTGCTCCAGTTACTAGGCCCATGGGAATCCCGTGTTGGAATGACCTCAAAATTGCAATAAATACACCGAAAGGAATGCCTGTTGCCAAGATATAGTCTTTTAGATATCTATTCATTTTTATGACGTCCTCGATTTGGCGTATAACGAAGCAATTAACAGGGTGGTCGAGACCGAGTTAGACGCGGGATATGCCACTCCGCGTTAGATTGCGGATCATACAATTTAATGTTTAATATAGTACATCCCTGGCTCTTGTTCAGGCCTTGGTTTAAAACCGAATTCTTTGTAATAGTCTTTTAATCCTTTTGCAGCCATCAAGCCAATGAAAGCACCTTTTTTCGCATTAGTATTAATATAGTTCAAAAGCCTGCTCATAATCTCACGCCCAATGCCTTTAGATTGATAATCCGGATGTACTATGAGATCCTGGATATAATAATAAAGACCATTATCTCCCACTACTCTACCCATACCAATTATTTCCTGGTTCGAGACAACGGCTATAGAGTAAAGGGAATTATCAAGAGCTTTTTGTGTTGCGGTACTATCCGTTCTCCACCAGCCCACCTTTTCTCTCAGAAGCTGATACTCTTCTAACTTAATATTTCGTTCTTCATATTTCATTTTCTTGTATAACGCTCGGCATAAGGCGTGGCGCTTAGCGTAGTCGGCCTGAACGCCTTGTTATGTGAATTTTGCCTTTGGGTTATTTGTAGAAAACGGCCAACCATAATGTTGCTTGATCGGAGTCT
>CAYUYB010000144.1:0-6950 GCA_964449025.1 uncultured Desulfobacteraceae bacterium | reverse complement strand
TGCTTTTAAGGCCCATTATCTTTTTGATATCGCTGGAATCATAGTTTGCCATGCCAATACCGATTTCCCTTTCCTTTTCATCCATCAACACAACCGAATCTCCTAGTCCGAAGCTCCCTCTGACCTCCTTGATACCCGAAGGCAAAAGGCTTTTGCCGTTATTTTTCAAAGCGTCCGATGCCCCCCGGTCAATAACCAAGCTGCCTCTGGGAGATCTTGTAAAGGCTATCCAATGTTTTCGGCCGCATAGGGTCTTGTCTCTGGGAACAAAGAGTGTTCCAATTTCCTCTCCATTGAATATTTTGCTTAGAACTCCCCGTCTGCGGCCGTTTGCGATTATTACCGGGATACCTGCGAGGGTGGTCTTCCTGGCAGCGTTGACTTTGCTGGCCATGCCGCCAGTACCCAGAAAACCGGGTATAGAGCCAGCATATTGGATTACCTGCTTGTCCATTCTGTCCACAACCCTGATAATGTGCGCATTTTTATGTCTTCTGGGGTCCTTGTCATAGAGACCGTCGATATCCGTCAAGTTGATAAGTATATGTGACTCGGTCATGTTGGTAACCATGGCACTCAGATTATCATTATCGCCGAATCTAATCTCATCTACCACCACAGTGTCATTTTCGTTGATTACGGGGATGATACCCCATGATAGCAGGATAAAGATGGTATTTCTAGCGTTCAGGTAACGGCGCCTATTGTTTAGATCGTCTCTCGTGATCAGGATCTGCGCGACCATTTGGCCATGACGGCCAAAGGCCTTCTCATAGGCCATCATAAGGCTGCTTTGTCCGACCGCGGCTGTTGCCTGTTGTTCTGATATGGATTGCGGTCTCCTGGGAAGGCCCACCTTTTTTGTGCCTGAGGCGATTGCCCCCGAGGATACCAGAATAACCTCTATTCCTTTTTTCTTCAGAGTGCATATATCATCGGTAAGGTTGTTTAGGACTCTTCTATCCAGCCCGTCTTTTCCGGTTAAAACACCGCTTCCGGCCTTTACCACGGCCCTTTTGACCGGTTCAAGCAGTGTTTTTCTTATAGATGTCGTCGTCTCTTTCATCTTGCTTCTTTTTGGGTAGTTTTTTTGAAAGCACCTGTTTCAGATTATCAAACCCGTCACCGGTTAATGCGGAAATAGATAACGATTCCAGACCGATACGGCTTAATTCAAGCTTGATTTTCTCGATATTGGCGTGACCGGAGGGAATGAGGTCTGTTTTGTTGATCAGAACCATCTGGTCCTTTCCGGTCAAGGAAGGACTGTATTTCGCCAACTCATCCTGCAGGATATGAAAATCCAGAAGCGGATTATCTACCGGTGCGTTTGTGATATCTATTACGTGAAGCAGGAACCGGGCCCTTTCAACGTGCCTTAAAAAACGATGACCAAGACCGCGGCCCTCGCTCGCCCCTTCTATTAATCCTGGTATGTCGACCAGCGTCAGTCTTGTCTGATCTTCAAATTCTATTACTCCCAGGTTGGGATTAACTGTTGTAAAGGGATAACTGTCAATCCTGGGGCGAGCCATA
The DNA here is from genome assembly GCA_964449025.1 of uncultured Desulfobacteraceae bacterium. Classification (GTDB taxonomy): domain Bacteria; phylum Desulfobacterota; class DSM-4660; order Desulfatiglandales; family HGW-15; genus CAYUYB01. The sequence goes on along the minus strand of CAYUYB010000144.1, from coordinate 5,414 downwards.
GTGAGTCGGGATAAGATTGTCGATTTGCCGGTGTTTGGCAGACCAATAAGCCCTATATCCGCTATGTATTTAAGTGATAACCGGACAATTTGTTTTTGACCGGGAAGTCCGGGTTGCGCGAACCTGGGAGTCCTGTTGGTTGAACTGGCAAAGTGGGTGTTACCCTTCCCCCCCCTTCCACCGGGGAGGAGAACTATCTCCTCTTTATCCCGGATCAAATCGGCGATCATATCGCCTGTTTCCTGGTCATAAACAATTGTGCCTAAAGGGACCTTTATAATGGTATTAGCCCCGTCTTTACCTTTTTGATTTTTACCTTTCCCCGGGCCGCCGCTGTGGGATTTGAAATACCTTTTTGAACTAAAGTCATATAACGTATGGAGGCTTTTGGAAGCCTTTATAATTACATCCCCTCCCTTTCCTCCGTCACCGCCGTCAGGGCCGCCCTTTGGAATAAATCTTTCTCTCCGAAAACTTACACAGCCTTGGCCCCCCTTCCCCGAGATAGCGGTAATTATGGCTTCGTCCAAGAATCTCATTCTATCCTCAGGAGATGGAAGGTTTCCGGTTATATTGGGTCTTCGTATACGCTTACCTTCTTTCGATATTTGTTGGCCCGTTCAAAGGTGACTCTTCCGTCAATCTTGGAGAAAATGGTATAATCCTTTCCCAGTCCCACATTCTCACCAGGGTGTATTTTGGTTCCCTTTTGTCTGACTATTATATTTCCAGCACGTACTCTTTGACCGGCGTATCGTTTTACCCCATACCTCTGGCCCGCGCTGTCTCTACCGTTTCGAGAGCTGCCTCCCGCTTTTTTATGTGCCATGTTAAATATCCCTCGTTTCTAAAACGCTTAAGTGGAGTTAATCCGAAAACTGGCGTTTCTGGATTAACGCCGTTAGCTAATAGCCTTCAGCTCTCAGCTAAAGGCATTAAAAAGAAATACTCGGCTGACGGCTGATCACAGCTCGTCTGCCGAAAAGATTGTATGCTTGTGGATATACTAATTAAATCATTTATGAATATCCTATACTTACGCCTTGATTTCCTCAACCTTTATTAAGGTGAAAGGCTGACGGTGTCCCTGCTTTCTTCGGTAATTCTTCCTCCTCTTGTATTTAAAAACCACAATCTTTCTGTCTTTACCGTGCCCGGCTATGCGTCCGGTAACAATGCCGTCCTCAAGATATGGATTGCCGAGCTTTACATTTTCCCCGTCCGAGGTCAGGAGGACCTTATCAAAGGAGACAGGGTCACCGATATTTCCTGATAATCTTTCTGTTTTTACAACTTCTCCGGGTGAGACCCGATATTGTTTGCCCCCGGTTTCGATTACCGCATACATAAAACATTACCCCCAAATCAATTAGAATATATAATAAATTAGAATATATATAAAGTCAAACCAATCCAGCCATAGAAATGCCCCCGGCGCGACTCGAACGCACGGCACCCAGATTAGGAATCTGGTGCTCTATCCACCTGAGCTACGGGGGCATAAAAGTAGAATCGTTACGTAGGCCGTTTCAAGACCCCTTTGAAGGCGCTATCGACTCGGTTAACGAACCTATTAAAATAGGTTAAAATATATTCGGATGTCAAGCCCTCTTTTGTCCTGATTTCTTTAAAGATTTTAGATAAATTCTCGTTTATAGGGATTATAATACGTTATTATGGCGATGTGACTCAATGTGTCAATTGTACTGCATCCTAATAAAAATCAATAAAATTTCCTACCTTTTCATGAAATTCTTGATTGTAATATACCAGTGTTTCAGTTAAATATTTCTCATAACATTCGATAGATAAATTTGGCGATATTATGAAATATTCTGAACCAGACCTTTGCAAAACTGCGTGAAGCCGGCAATATTGTCATTCCGGCGAAGGCCGGAATCCAGTATTATCAACTAATTCCTAGATTCCATGTCAAGCCTGGAATGATCAATAAAGGAAATTATGAAAGGGTGTCTGAACATAAAAATATCAGAGGGGATGCTCTGCGCCTCGCGCCTTGCGCTACGGATAGTCCTTGACTTTCATGGGCAGGTTTATTAATAAAAATTGAGGCAAAACAACAAGTTGTAATTGATATCAATATAACAAGAATTACCATTAATCACCGCACATGCGGAGGTAAAAATGGGTCAATAAACCATAAAACCCTGTTACTCAGATTGAGAGCAGGGTTTTATGCTTTTTGTGAACTTGCATCCTTGCATCTATGATAATTGTTTATTATTAATTGCCTTTCGCCGTTGCCTCTCGGTCGTGAGACATGTCGTCGAGCTCATGTCTAGTCGCTCGAAGCGAATGGCTCAGAGCCCTAAGCCTTTCGAGCGGATATTTGGTTAGAAGATTAAATTAATAATATAATACATGAGCTAAGCGCAGATTTGTTCCCCCTTGTTTATAGATATCTTGGAGGAGAAAACAGCATATGAACTTTAAGGATTTCAAGGCTGGCCACTGGATACGACAATATGAATATAAAAGTTTTTCACCAGCCAATGTTAATCACAACTGGACATGGGAAGATCCCCGGATTAACACGCTGCTTGAGCAGGCAACACGGGCTATAGGAGAACTGAATGCCTTTTCCCTGATTGTCCCCAATGTGGACCTTTTTATTGAAATGCATGTGGTTAAGGAAGCGAGCACATCCAGCATGATTGAAGGAACCCGTACGAAAATTGATGAAGCCTTGAAGCCTAAGGAGATGGTGGACCCTGAACGGAGGGATGACTGGCAGGAGGTCCAGAATTACATCAAGGCCATGAATTGGGCTATAGAGGAGTTGCAGAAGCTGCCACTCTCAAATCGTCTTCTGAGAAATACCAATCAAATACTCCTTGAAGGAGTGCGCGGGGAAGGTAAACATCCTGGAGAATTCAGGAAGAGCCAGAATTGGATCGGAGGCAGCGGTCCATCGGATGCTGTCTTTGTGCCACCCGATCACACAGAAATTCCGGATCTAATGAGCGATCTTGAAAAATTCCTGCACAATACCGCCATAGAGGTTCCTCACCTGGTCCGGGTGGCCATTTCCCATTATCAGTTTGAAACCATCCATCCTTTTCTCGATGGGAATGGACGTATCGGCCGATTAATGATCACCCTTTACCTTGTCAGCAACGGGTTACTGAAAAAGCCCACCCTATATCTATCAGCCTATATTGAAAAGCATAAAAACGTTTATTATGACGCTCTAAGCCGGGTGCGGGAAACCAATGACCTGGGGCATTGGGTGAGCTTTATGCTGACAGCCATAAAGGATTCGGCCGTCAAAGGGAAAGAGACCTTTGAGGCTATTCTATCACTCCGGAGCGAGGTGGAAAAAAGCATCCTGACCTTGGGTAAAAAATCTGAAAATGCAAGGATTTTACTCGATCATCTCTATCGGAGGCCTTTTGTAACACCCAACGAAGTTGCACGGATGCTGAATGCAACCCATCAGACGGCCAGCTCTTTGATCCGGGACTTTGAGGGTCTTAATATATTGGGAAAATGGGAAAAAATTGGAAGAAATCAATCATATGTTTTTCCACGTTATCTCCTTTTATTTCTGGAGTGATTTATATAAAAAACAGGATCGAAATTTACACACAAGTTTTCTTATGTAAAGTTAATAGCTTCTTCTTTACATAAAACCGATGAAATGTAAAGAAGAGGTCGTCATTTTATATATATGGCGAGTATGGAAAAAGGCGATAATGATAATTGATAATTGTTCATTGATTGGTAAACGGGTCGTTTTTTCAGCGTATTTATTGTAAAAACAATGATATTGTTCGGTCCGACCCGGATTCTCTAAGAGCTAAAAGCTAACAGCTATAACCTATTATCGCGAGAAGCGATAATCCTTGACTTTCATGGGCAGGTTTATTAATAAAAATTCAGGCAAAATAATAAATTCTAATTCATATCAATATGATATTAATTACCATTAATCACCGCAGGTGGGGAGGTGAAAATGGGTCAATGAACCACAAAACCCTGTTTCTCATATCGAGAGCAGGGTTTTATGCTTTTTGTGCACCTATACCTATTTTACAGCTTTTAATAGTGATAAGGAAATTAAAAAACCTTATGCTTATCAGTCAAGAGCTAACAGGGTTGACCTTTTTAGAAAGTGGATGAGTTAAGCCGGATGCTGAAACCATACCTAAAAAAGATCCACGAGATTGCTAATAGAGCAGACGCCAGGGAAGAGAGCTACTATTCCAGCCTTGAAGCGTTTCTTAATAGCTTTTTAGAATCAATAGGGAAAAAAGATGTCGAGATCACGACTATCCCAAAAAAGACAGACGGGGGAAACCCTGATTTTCGTTTGTGGGATGGCAAACAGCATATCATAGGATACATAGAAGCCAAGGCACCTACTATCGAAGACCTTGACAGGATTGAGAGGTCGGACCAGTTGCAACGCTACAGAAATACCTTCCCGAACCTGATCCTGACGAACTTTCTTGAATTCAGACTTTACAGGGATGGCACCCTGATAGATAAGGCCCTTATCGGTCGCCCTTATATTATCCATAAGCTCAAGACCATACCGCCTGTTGAAAAGGAGGCCGATTTTCTGAATTTCCTCGAGAAATTTTTCTCCTATTCTTTGCCCAAGGTATATGAGGCAAAAACACTGGCAATAGAGCTGGCAAAGCGAACCGGATTTTTGAGAGATGAAGTAATCGCCCTTGAACTACAAGCGGAGCAGGATGAAAAAGGCTTTATACTTGGGTTCTACGAGGCATTCAGGAGATTTCTTATCGCCGGGCTAACAAAAGAAGATTTTGCCGATCTCTATTCACAGACCATAACGTATGGCCTTTTCGCTGCCAGGACAAGGGCGGAGAATGGCTTTAACAGGAAATCGGCATATTATAACATTCCCCCAACCATCGGGATCTTGAGAGATGTCTTCAGATTCATCTCCCAGGAGGACCTCCCATTGCAGGTGGAATGTATTATCGACGATATCTCAGAGGTGCTGGCAGTCACGGACGTAAAGAAGATCCTTCGCACCTTTTTTCATGAAGGAAAAGGCAAAGATCCTATAGTCCATTTTTATGAGACCTTTCTGGCCCAGTATGACCCGGAAACAAGGGAGAAGAGAGGCGTCTATTACACACCCGAACCCGTCGTATCTTATATAGTCCGTTCTCTGCACCATGTCCTGAAAGAGCAATTCAACCGATCCGACGGGTTTGCGACCGAATCGGTCACTGTCCTGGACCCGGCGGCGGGGACGCTTACCTTTCCTGCGGCGGCGGCGAGGCTCGCCGTGGAAGAGTTTGTCAACAAGTATGGGGAAGGAGGGAGAGAGGGTTTCATAAAAGATTATGTCCTTGAAAATTTTTATGCCTTTGAATTGATGATGTCGCCATACGCGGTTGGGCATCTGAAGATGT
>CAYUYB010000143.1:0-7033 GCA_964449025.1 uncultured Desulfobacteraceae bacterium | reverse complement strand
GGTAATAATGGAGGTATCCGTAGTAAGCGCGATAGCCGGAAGGGGAGGGCGCTCAAGTTCAAAACGGCCTATAAACTCCGCTGCTATGTGCTGGGCGTCCGCGGCACTGCCTCCGTTTCCGCAGAGCATGAGCTTGCGATCGTTTGTAAAGGCCTCAACAATCTTCTCGGCTATAAGAATAATCTCTGAGATATTATTATTAATAAACGTCTCTTTTACCTTTAGACTGTCATAAAGGGAATTCTTGATGATTTCTTTCATCTGGACACCTCTTCCCGGGGCCCAATGGTGGAGGCCAGTTCTTTGACGGCGCCTGCCACTATCTCTATTTCGTTATCTTGGATAGTCCTTATATCCAGAACCACTTTATCCTGATCGACCCTAACAATAATTGGGGGGTCATAAGATTTCAACCATTCATCCATGAAGCGGGCCGATATTTTTTTAGGAATCATGAGCAGAAGACGTGTAGGCAGATCCGTCATCGGCAAGGCGCCCCCACCCACCTTTGAGTTTCCATCCGCAAGATCAAGATCAAAGTTACCGGAATGCAGGTTCCCTATCTTTCTACGGAGGCGTCCGGCCTTTTTTTTGAGGGTGGAGTAAGGCTCGCATATCATTCTCAGGGTGGGGATCTCCTTAAGGGCTACCACTTCATCTCTGTATATTCTAAGGGTCTGCTCCAAGGCGAGGAGTGTTAGTTTATCTATCCTGAGTGCCCGGTTGAGCTGGTTTCTTTTTATGTCCTCCACCAGGTCCTGTCTCCCCAGGATGATGCCTGCCTGAGGCCCTCCCAGGAGTTTATCGCCGCTGAATGTGACCAGATCCGCGCCTGCCTCCAGGGCCTCTTGTACCGTTGGTTCCTTTTTAAGTCCATACCTCGACAGGTCAACCAGACAGCCGCTGCCCAGATCTTCCATTACAGGGAGGCCGTACTTTTTGCCGAGTTCCGATAGCCTGGAAATCTCTACTTCCTCAGCAAACCCGAGGATCTGAAAATTACTCTTATGGGCCTTCAGAATAAGGGCGGTTTCAGGGCCTATGACCTCTTCATAATCTTCTATATGGGTCTTATTGGTGGTCCCGACCTCTACCATCTTTGCCCCGCTTTTTTTCATAACGTCGGGGATACGGAAAGAACCGCCTATCTCCACGAGTTCACCCCTGGATATGATTACCTCCCGGTCTTTGGCGAGTGTTTCCAGGGATATAAGTACTGCTGCGGCATTGTTATTAACGACCATGGCTGCCTCCGCAGAAGTAAGCTCCTTAAGAATCCCCTCAACATGAGCGTATCTGATGCCCCTTTTGCCCTGTTCAAGATCGTATTCAAGGTTACAGTATCCCCCGGTCAAGGGCCTGAACATGTCAATGACCCTTTGGGCAAGTATCGATCTTCCGAGATTGGTATGGACAACGACGCCGGTAGCGTTTATAACCTGACGCAGGCTTGGTCGAGAAATAAGTTCCAGTCTTTTTTTTACAAGGCCTGATACAGTTTCGATGGAAAGGGCTGAGGTGCCAGTAATATCGGAGCCTTTGTTTATCTGCTCGCGCAGCTCGTCAAGCACTTCATTTATGGCCCTGAGTATGAGATTTCTAGGATAATATGCTGATATATCCTTTAATTCCGGGCTAACCAGCAACCGGTCTACCGCGGGTATCATCCTGAATATCTCTGTCTTGTCATGTGACATCAACTTTTCCCTGATTTTCTATTTTATGGTTGCAAAATTCTTTTATAATGCTAAATATATACAATAAACCGTGGTGAGTGTAGCTCAGATGGAAGAGCACTGGGTTGTGGCCCCAGCGGTCGTGGGTTCAAGTCCCATCACTCACCCCATAATCATTCGCAGAAAACCCTGTTATCCTTGGCTTAGCACATTCCTCTCACATGCGCAGCCCGAAAAATTTGATATTAAGATCCCATGTAATTACTGTCAAGCTTTATAACCCTCTGATTGGCCAGTGGACATCACCCCTGCCTGGGCAAGGACACGGGCTGGGGCGGTTTAGCGTTTAACCCCTTGCCGGTAACCTATGTTTCATCTTTTGTAGGGTTTTCAGCTTTTCCCACAGCTCGTTTACCTGTATTTTTGTCTCTTCATGGGATCTATCATTATATATCACAAAATCTGCCCTCCCGGTCTTCTCATCAATATCCATCTGAGAATCCAAGATATTGACCGCATGCTCAAGGCGGATGCCGTCCCGCTTAATCAGCCGTTCAATCTGTCTTTCCCTAGGTGCGTACACAACAACTGTTTTATGAAATTGCTCTTGCGTCCCTGCCTCAAGAAGCAAAGGTATAATTGCCTGAATGATGGCTTCGGGGTGATAGAATGCGATCTCGGAAACCTCATCGATAAACTCTACTTCTATGTGGGGATATGTGAAGCCCTCGAGTTTTTTCCGTTTTCTGCTGTCCCTGAACACGATCTCCGAAAGCAATTTACGGTCAATTTCTCCATTGCTTTGAAGGATTTCCTTGCCGAAATAATCGGCTATTGCTTTCCACGCAGGTCTACCCGGTTCAACCACACGCCTTGCCAGGATATCAAAATCAATGGTACGGGCACCCAACTCTTCTAGCATTTTTGCAACCGTGCTTTTGCCAGTGGCGATCCCACCGGTCAATCCAACAAGCAGAATCCGCGACTTCGCAGTAATTGCCTCCAGGCGCCTTATCCTATCGTTCTTTTTCAAATAGCCTTTTTGTTCCATATCAAGTCAGTGACTAGAATTATGGTACGTTTTATGAATGTCGGGCTTGAATCTTTTCCTGTGAATCATTGCGGAAAAAGCTAATTACTGGTTGCGGTCCCGCCGGGCCCGATTAAGCTATAGGTTTTGTCTCCGGAATTATGGTAAACCGTAATGGTATAATTAGTTTCTGAGCCGCTCAGGATTTGAAGAACTACACCCTCCGAGTCATAATACCCGATCAATTTGTCTTTATCGCTTGTATACCGTCCATGATCTGTATAATAGGCTTCCATTGCTAGGGCGGCATTTCTCAAATCGGCCGCGGCCGCGGCGTTAAAAGAGCGAGTCCTGTAAAGAGAGAACTGGGGTATGGCAACTGCCGCCAAGATACCGATGATGGCAATCACGATCATCAATTCAATCAAGGTGAAGCCATTTTCGTTTTGTGTCAAAATGCTAAACATCACCCTATCCCTCCCGAATTTCTCCATTTAATGAAAAGGTATCGGAAACAGTACAAAAAATCAAGCACATGCACTTCTTTTTGAAAAAACCAAATAGCCACCAATATTTTAGTATGACGTTTTTTGAAAATTCAGACAGGTATAAAAAGAGAGTAATTAATAGCAGAACATCAATACAAAAACAACTGAAAGGAAAGGAATAGGAATAAAGTGACCAACAGGCAAGGCCGCGATTGTAACAGGTGCGAACACGGATCAGACAATAACTTACCCCTAGGTTTTAGGTCGAATGATTTCCGGGTTGTCGATTAAATGGATCTGGACATTATCCTTAACTGTGCCTTTAAGGGCGGAATTGACATGAATGCGGATTCCATTCACAAATAAAAGCCAATCACAGCTTAAACGATCCTTGTCCGAGATGTAGTCATAAAGATTGCTTTCATCCCCAAGCGCCACAGCTTTAAGCGCTTCTTCCAGATCGGCTTCCCTTTTTTCATTAACCTGAACCGCCTTGGCCCTCCAGCCGGCTATTTGGGCGGCCCGGTCCGAGTGTATATTTACTATTATTCTCATAACTCGCCGTGCATTGGTATATCGCCGAGGTTAACATCCTTGCCGGTAATGTCAGTGTCCAACCTTTTTTCAGAATAACCTGCCTTTGTAATGATAACTGCATATCTATCCGGCTGTAGTCCATCCACCCAGAAGTCACCGAAGTCATCGGTACGTGCCAATGCGTGTTTCCCGGTTGAAATATTCAGAAGATCGACATCCGCGTCTATCAGAACCTCATCGGTTTTGGGATCATAGACGGTTCCAGCGATAAATCTCCTGGGCAGGCCTTTGTAATAGACCCTGGGCCTTGTTCCCAATTCAGGCTTGAGTGTTTCGGCCTCAGCAATCATGTCTGCAAGTTCATCCTCTTCACCAAAGGTCAGGGCGCCCGTAGGGCAAGCATCGGAGCACCTGGTCTCTTCCCAGCCTTTATCGATAAGGTGCGCACAAAAGGTGCATTTCTGCGATATGTTGAGGGCTTCATTGAAATAGATCGCGCCTTCGTAAGGGCAAGCCTCAATGCAGTCCTTACTGCCTTTGCATTTTTCAGGATCAATTATTACTATGCCGTCGGATCTTTTATATATAGCGCCATTCGAGCAGGCCTCTATGCATGGGGCATTGTCGCAATGCTGGCAGATTGTAAGGAAATAAGACACCTTGACCTTGGGAAAGGAGCCCCTGACTATGTCGGAGACCTTGATCCAGAATTGCCCTGTTAAGGGCTCCGGTGCAGCAATGGGAGACCAGTCATTGCCAACGTGCTCATCCTTGCAGGCTATCTGGCAGTTATGACATCCATTGCACTTTGTAAGATCTATGATTAAGACTTTGCCCATCAGGATTTATCCTGTATCAGCATGCGTTCCGCCCTAAGCCCCGCTCCTCTGTGGTACTGCCTGCGGAACGCCTCCGGATGCTGTTTTTTGATCTCATCCAAGTCCACCTTGGCGATATCCACAAGGAACCCGCTGGAAACCATGCCGGTCGCGTGTCTTGATGTGGTTTTGTGAGGGCATATGGTATTTATACTTCCGCCTCTGTCGAGTTCACCGGGGACGATAGGATCCCAGCGCGCGCCGTGTTCTATGTATATTACTCCGGGTCTGATCCTTTCAGTTACCCATACACCGGCGAGAAGAGCGCCTCTGTCATTTAATATCTTTATTATATCCCCATCTTCTATATCCCTGGGGCGGGCATCCGCCGGGTTAAGCCATACCGGCTCATAAAGGTAACCATCTGGTCCCTTAACCTTGCATGTGTGTATCTCCCGGAGCCATGTCATATCGTCATGCTGTGAATGCGTCCTCCATCTAGGATGATTGGAAACCACGAGGAATGGATAGGTGTTAGCCCTCCCGCATGAAAGGGTTTCCTGGTGATGCTCGCCCTGAGATATCCAGTGGGGCACAGGGGGACGTTCCTTATCGCCCGGGAATTTTGCAGCCAGTCTTTCGGAGTAGAACTCTATCTTCCCGCTGGGTGTGCTGAGGGGGTTATTTTGCGGATCTCGATAAAATGATGAGAGGCCTGGCTCGTATGTGTCCCAGTTCTCATCAGGAGGGACTACATAATAACCTTTATCCTGTAATTGTTCCCAGCTTATATCAGAGGATGCGCCACAGTTTTCATAGGCTGTCTTGATCCATTCTTCCACGCCTTTGCCTTCCGTATATTCTTCCAGCAGGTCGAATCTTTCGGCGATCATGCAGGCGATTTCATAATGGCTTTTAGATTCTCCCAGGGGTTCGATGGCCCGGGGTTCGGGGAAAACAGCGCAAAACTGCCCGCTCATGGCCTCCACACCGAAATCATCACATTCCATTACCGTAGGGGTGGGGAGGATGATGTCCGCCATCTGACAGTCGTTCTCGAACCATGGGTGCTGGGCAAGCATGAATTCGATCTTGGGGCTCCTGATGGCCTGAGCAAAATCGTTGGTATTGTTCCAGCAGGTTACCCAGGAAGGACTGTCGGTCCATATCATATGTATCTCGGGGGCATCCTCCAAAGGAAAACGGTATTGGATAAATTGTTGTTCGGTATAATCACGGGAAAGCGTGGTTCCGTACCAGGTTATGGGAGGGCGCAGTATGGCATCATGTATTAAATTCTTCGGGATAAATTGCCGGGGGGTGTCAGTATATTTCCACCCTCGTTGAATGTCGTGTATGTCAGGGATATATTTAGGCCAGGGAAGGGGATTTTTTCTCTTCTGACTATACAATCCCCATTCGAGCATCTTAAATTGATGGACTCCGGGTTTGCCTAGGCCCTGCATGGCGAGCAATAAGACCTGCAGCCTGGCAGGTTCTGTTGAATAGGGCCCCCTGATTCCGGGTCCTCCATTGCCGATAGCGATACTCACCCTGTGTTTGGCCCAGTACCTAGCCAAGGCCTTTATGGTATAGGATGGGATCCCGGTTATGTTTGCAGCCCATTTTGGTGTTTTAGGGGTACCGTCATCATTACCCAGGATATATTCCTTGAATTTTTCAAAGCCCACGGCATGAGTGTTCAAATACTCTTGGTCATAGGATCCCTCGGTAATCCATATGTAGGCGATCGCCAGATAAAGCGCGGCATCGGTGTTTGGCCGGACAGGTATCCATTTATCAGCATGAATCGCTGCCCCGTAGTTGAGATCGGGGCATATGTAGACCGACTTAATCCCTATATCCGTAAACCAATAGCATAAACGGCTGGCCAGTTGTCCGTCAAACGCCCATGGCGTAGTCTCGGGGTCACAGCCCCAGAAGAATACAGCGTCTGAATTCTTGGAGACGTCCCAGACAACGTTCGTTACGGGATCCATAAAACCGTTTGTCTCACAGCCCCATACATGTTTGGCGCCCCAGTACCATCCTTCCCAGCTGTCCGTGTTTCTGGTCTGAAGCGTATAGCCGCCAAGAAGACTGAGCAGTCTTCTGTGAGTCCCATGAGCCGCGTGCACACAATATGTCTCCCCGTGTCCATCGGATTGGGAGAGTATCGCCTCCATGCCGTATCGTCTTTTTATCCTCTCTATTTCCTTGACTATTATATCAATAGCCTCGTCCCAGGATATACGGATATATTTGCTGATCCCCCTGTTTTGCGGGTTCCTTTCTCCGTCAGGATCCCAGTCCACCCTTTTCATGGGATAGAGTATTCTATTGGGGGAATAGACACGGTTCTTATATCCTAGACTGTATGGGGGAATGAGGGTTTTCATGGGAGGTTCAAAGATCTTGCCCCTGGCCTTCATTTTCCATGGCTTGAGATCTTTATATTCCCAATCGTAATGCAGGGGCCGTATC
>CAYUYB010000142.1:0-7085 GCA_964449025.1 uncultured Desulfobacteraceae bacterium | reverse complement strand
ATATAGGTAAATCTCCGGAGTGATCAAATGAAGATCTCCATCTGTCAGACAAATCCCCTGATCGGTGATTTCAGACATAACAGCAGCTTAGTCATGGATGCCGTTGAGGAGTCCAGGGAATCAGGCTGTTCCCTGGTGGTGTTTCCAGAGTTAACGCTTATGGGTTACCCTCCCAAGGATCTTCTTGAAAAGCCGGCCTTCGTCTCAGAGAACCTTAGATATCTTGAAGACCTTTCATCACGCATAAAAGGCATTCACGTCCTCTGCGGATATGTAGGCAGGAATCCGGAGGGACATGGCAAGGGCCTTATCAACTCCGTGGCCATCCTGGGAGATGGAAAAATCCTGGGTACAGGAGGGAAGATATTACTTCCCAGCTATGATGTCTTTGATGAGACACGTCACTTTGAGCCGGCCAGGGATGGTCTTATGTTTGAACTGGAAGGCAAACAAATCGGTGTCACCATATGTGAGGACATCTGGAACATGGGTGACATCGAAGAGATACCGTTACCCAGATACACTCGTGATCCTCTTTCCGAACTGGGTGTGAGGGGGATGGATATCCTAATAAATATCTCAGCTTCTCCATATACAATGAATAAGTCCCGCCTGAGGATGACCGTCCTTAAGAATATATCCAGCAACTATAAGATCCCTGTCGTCTATTGCAACCAGGTAGGCGGTAACGACGATCTGCTCTTTGACGGCTCCAGCATGGTGCTGGACCAAAACGGGAGATTGATACTGCTGGCCAAGGAATTTGAATCGGACATGTTGATATGGGACACAAATAAGGATTACCCGGAGATTGCTTATCCCTCTTCCGTTGAAGAGGAGTCCATTTTAAAGGGCCTGGCCATGGGAACCGCTGACTACGCGTCAAAATGCGGTTTCAAAAGCGTTCTGGTAGGACTGAGCGGGGGGATAGATTCCTCACTGGTGGCGGTCATAGCCCAAAGGGCAATGGGCCCTGAAAACGTAACGGGTGTCAGCATGCCCACATCCTACACCTCGGAGATTAGCAGACGCTGCGCCAGGAGCTTGGCTGAAAACCTTAATATCCATTTTATGGAGATTCCCATAAATGATATCTTTAAAAGCTATAAGTCCGCCCTGTCTCCAAGCTTTAAAGGTCTTAAGGAGGATGTAACCGAAGAGAACATACAGGCGCGCATCCGGGGTAATATCTTGATGGCCCTGTCCAATAGGTTCAACTCCCTACTCCTTACAACCGGGAACAAATCCGAGACAGCTACAGGATATTGCACCCTCTATGGTGACATGAGCGGAGGTCTAGCCGTGATATCAGACATCCCCAAGACATTATGTTATCGCCTGGCCCGTTATATCGACAGGGAGAGGGAGATCATCCCGGAGGAGGCTATTTCAAGGGCGCCATCGGCCGAGCTCAGGCCCGGTCAGATTGATCAGGACACCCTGCCTCCCTATGAAGTGCTGGACAGCATTGTTGAAGCCGTGGTAGAGAAGAATCTTTCATCCGATGAGATCGTGGCACAGGGCCATGATCCGGATGTCGTGGAGGACGTGTTAAGGCGTATCGCCTCAAGTGAATACAAGAGGCGCCAGGCCCCGCCCGGACTTAAGATCACATCAAAGGCCTTTGGTTACGGAAGGCGCTATCCCATAGCCAGAGGAGGTAAACCGTATTGAGAAAAAAGGGTTCGAGGGGCCAGAGGACAGAGGTCAGCGTCTTGAAATGACCGGCCCGGGAGATCCGGAACGAAGAAAAGAAACATGCCTTCTGCCACAAGGAAACAGGTCTGGACGAGCAAACAATTCGAAGCGTTAACAATTACATATAGATACCAGGAGGAATAAAATGCGATCAGATATGATGAAAAAGGGGCCGGAGAGGGCTCCTCATCGGTCTTTGTTCAAGGCAATGGGATATACCGACGAAGATATTGCGAGGCCCATAATAGGGATAGCCAACTCGGCAAACGAGGTGGTCCCCGGTCACATTCACTTGAATAACATAGCCTCCGCTGCAAAGATGGGTGTGGCTATGGCAGGAGGCACGCCCATGGAATTCTCCACCATAGGGGTGTGCGACGGTATCGCCATGGGTCATCAGGGTATGAAATACTCCCTCATATCCAGGGAACTCATCGCGGACTCGGTGGAGATCATGGCAACCGCCTATCCCTTTGACGGCTTGGTAATGATATGCGACTGCGACAAGATCGTGCCGGGCATGCTTATGGCCATGCTCCGCCTAAATATCCCGTCCATAATGATAAGCGGAGGACCTATGATGGCCGGTGTAGTAGATAAGAAGCCCGTAGACCTGATAAGCGTGTTCGAAGGCGTGGGCAAAAGGCAGTCCGGGAAGATGACCGAAGAGGAACTGGCTGAACTCGAAGATAGTGCATGCCCGGGAGCGGGGTCCTGTTCAGGGATGTTCACGGCAAATTCCATGAACTGCCTTAGCGAGGCACTGGGTCTCGCCCTTCCAGCCAACGGGACTATCCCCGCAGTCTCTGCCAGACGCGTGAGACTGGCCAAGGAGGCAGGTAAACAGGTCATGTATCTTGTGGAAAAGGATATAAAGCCCAGGGATATCGCCACCGAAAAGTCCTTTGAAAACGCCATCCATGTGGAAATGGCCCTGGGCAGTTCAACTAACACAGTGCTTCATTTGCCCGCCATAGCCAATGAAGCCGGCATACGCCTGGACCTTGATCTATTCAACAGCATAAGCGACAGGACTCCGAACCTCTGCAGGATATCGCCTGCCGGCCCGTTTCACATAGAGGATCTGGATAGGGCCGGTGGCATCCACGCCGTCATGGGAGAACTGATAAAGAAAGGGCTCCTTCACCTTGGACAAATGACAGTAACGGGAAAAACGGTAAAAGAGAACATCGGCAATGCGCATTCCCTTGATGAGGAGATCATCCGTCCTGTTGATTCACCCTATTCTCCGGACGGCGGGCTTTCAATCCTGTTCGGCAATCTGGCCCCTGACGGGGCTGTGGTCAAAAAATCAGCCGTGGATCCTGCCATGCTCAAGCATTCGGGCCCCGCACGTATATTCGAGAGCGAAGAGGACGCCATGCAGGCCATAATGGACGGAAAGATATCAAAAGGAGATGTCGTGGTCATCCGATATGAAGGGCCCAAGGGGGGGCCCGGAATGAGGGAGATGCTTTCACCCACCTCCGCTATAGCGGGCGTCGGGCTGGACAAAGATGTCGCCCTCATCACGGATGGAAGATTCTCCGGCGGGACACGGGGGGCCGCAATAGGACATATATCGCCGGAGGCACAGGAAGGGGGCCCTATCGCCATTATCAAGGAAGGCGACATTATTAATATTGATATACCAAATAAATCCCTGGATGTGGGATTAAGCCAAAAGGAGATAGATAAGAGGCTGAAGGAATGGGTTAGACCCGACTACAAGGTAAAAAAGGGCTATCTTTACCGATACGCAAAACAGGTGACCTCCGCGAGCACGGGCGCCGTGTTCAAGGAATGAGGAGTTCTGAAGTGAAAGGAATAATACTGGCAGGGGGCGCCGGGACCCGGCTATACCCCATAACACGCGTGGTCAGCAAACAACTGCTTCCCCTTTATGACAAACCCATGATCTATTATCCCCTCTCCGTCCTGATGATCGCCGGGATCAGGGAGATACTCATCATTACGACCCCCGAGGACATAAACAAGTTTAAGGATCTGCTCGGCGACGGATCCGGCCTGGGACTCGCCTTTTCCTACGCTGAACAGCCCCGTCCCGAGGGCCTGGCCCAGGCGTTCATCATAGGCAGATCCTTTATCGGAGAGGACAACGTGTGCCTCATTCTGGGCGATAACATCTTTTACGGCCACAGTCTTCCCGATATCCTGAAGAGGGCCGTGCTTCTGGAAAAAGGGGGATTGATCTTCGGGTATCCTGTTAAGGATCCGGAGCGTTATGGCGTTGTTGAATTTGACGGGGACGGGAAGGTCCTGGGCATAGAAGAAAAACCGGAGAAACCAAGATCCAAGTTTGCCGTTCCTGGCCTTTATATATATGACAATGATGTGGTCAATATCGCCGCCAACCTCAGGCCTTCGCCACGCGGGGAACTTGAGATCACGGATGTCAATATTGAGTACCTTCGAAGGGGAGAGCTCAGGGTTGAACTGCTGGGAAGAGGCTTTGCTTGGCTCGATACAGGTACACACGAGGCCTTGCAGCAGGCCTCCAGTTTCGTCAGGACAATCCAGGAGAGGCAGGGTCTGAAGATCGCGTGCGTGGAAGAGATCGCGTTTCGATCAGGATACATAGACCTGGGACAACTTCGAATCCTGGCTAATGACACCATCAACAACCAATACGGCCAATACCTGTTGTCAATAGTAAAAGAGGAAGAGGAAAAGAGTTGATGTCCCTCAGATATATCAAAACTGAACTTCCCGGCGTCCTGATCATTGAACTGGATATGTTTAAGGACGAGAGGGGCTTCTTCATGGAGACCTATCATTACAGGAAGCACACGGAAGCCGGAATAGGCATCCCCTTTGTCCAGGACAACCATTCCCATTCACGTAAAGGCACCCTAAGGGGCCTCCATTATCAACTCAGACATGCCCAGGACAAATTGGTATATGTGATTACGGGTGAGATATTTGACGTTGCCGTGGATGTACGTTATGGATCATCGACTTTCGGAAAGTGGGCAGGCGTAACCCTGTCTCAGGAGAATAAGCGACAGATATTCATCCCCAAGGGTTTCGCGCATGGATTTTGCGTCCTGAGCAAGACAGCGGACGTTGTATATAAATGCAGTGATTTCTACACACCAGGTGATGACTTCGGTATCTACTGGGCGGACCCGGATATCGGCATTGAGTGGCCTGTAAAGGACCCTGTATTATCGGAAAGGGACAGCCGGAACCCCAGGCTGAAAGAGATCCCCGAGGATATGCTTCCTGTTTGGTCTTAACTACAGCCTGTTTATCAGAAGCTCACGTTGCCGGGGGTTCGGGGAAATGGAATCACGTCACGTATATTGGCCATGCCTGTGACGAATTGGATAAGGCGTTCAAAGCCCAGACCGAAACCCGAGTGGGGCGCGGAACCGAATCTTCTCAACTCCAGATACCACCAGTAATCATCAGGATTCAAGTCCGCCTCATTGATCCTTGTCAAGAGCGTATCATAGTCATCCTCTCGCTGACTCCCTCCAATGATCTCTCCGATCTTGGGCACAAGGACATCCATGGCCCGCACCGTCTTTCCGCCTTCGTTGACCTTCATGTAAAAGGCCTTTATCTCCTTGGGATAATCGGTAAGCACAACAGGTCTGCCCACCGCCTTTTCGCAAAGGTATCTCTCGTGCTCCGACTGCAGATCATTTCCCCATGCTACAGGGAATTCAAACCCCTCCCTTGATCCGGAAAGTATATCTATGCCCTCCGTGTAGGTCATGATCTCAAAATCCCGGGATATGATGTCCTCCAGGGTCTTTATGACGGTAGGGTCTATAAACTGGTTAAAGAGTTTCATATCATCCTGGCAGTTTTCCAGCACATAGCCGAGGATATACTTGATAAATTCCAGGGCTAGTTCAATGTCGCCTTGCAGATCACAGAAGGCCATCTCCGGCTCTACCATCCAGAATTCGGACAGGTGACGGGACGTGTTTGAATTCTCCGCCCTGAATGTAGGTCCGAAGGTATACACATTACCCATGGAAAGGGCGTAGCACTCCGCTTCCAGCTGTCCGCTCACGGTAAGGTTGGAGGGCCTTCCGAAAAAATCCATCTCAAAATCCACCTGGCCGTCCTTTTTCAAGGGAACCCGACGCAGATCAAAGGAGGTAACCCTGAACATCTCACCCGCTCCCTCGCAGTCGCTTCCGGTAATAATGGGGGTATGGATATATACAAATCCCCTGTCCTGGAAAAACTTATGGATGGCCATGCTCATAGCGTTCCTGATCCTGGTGATAGCGCCAAAGGTATTCGTCCTGGGCCTCAGATGCGCTATCGTTCTCAGGAACTCAAAGGAGTGTCTCTTCTTCTGCAGGGGATACACTTCAGGATCGGACCATCCAAGCACATGGATATCTTCCGCCCGCAGCTCCATCGTCTGTCCCTCCCCCTGCGAAGGCACAATCTCTCCGGTAACCCAAATGGCGCAGCCCGTCTGCAGTCTGATTACATCATCCCTATAATTTGCCAGGCTACCGTCAGCTATGACCTGCAAATTGCTTAAACAGGACCCGTCGTTTACCTCGATAAAGGAGAATCCCCCCTTCGAGTCTCTCCTCGTCCTGACCCAGCCCATAACCGTGATCTTTCCACCCGCGCTGTCCCGGGACAGGACCTCGGAGATTCTGTTTCTTTCCAAGCTCATCTTTCCCTTCTCTCAAATTCCGCCATGAATTCAACCAGTGCCTTGACCGCTTCCATACCGACGGCATTGTATAAGGAAACCCTGCATCCGCCCACGGACCGGTGTCCCTTGAGTCCTCCCATATCATTTTCCAGGGCCTTATCCACAAACATCTTTTCAATATCCTCATCGGGCAGTCTGAAGGTGACATTCATCATGGAACGGCTGTCAGGGTCGGCAGTTCCCCGGTAGAATTGGGAGCCGTCTATGAAATCATAGAGTGTTTTCGCCTTCTCCCTGTTAATCCTTTCCATCTCACCCAGGCCGCCAATGGTCTCCTCAAGCCACTTAAGGACAAGTCCTATGGCGTATACGACAAAGCAAGAAGGGGTGTTAAACATAGAGTTGTTTCCCGTAAAGGTGGAATACTTCAGCATAGTCGGTATGTTCTCCGGCACCCTTTCCAGCATATCCTTGCGGATAATCACCATAGCGGTTCCCGCTGGACCGATATTTTTCTGCGCGCCCGCATAGATCAGTCCAAAGTCTTTAACATCTATCGTACGACTCATAAAATCGGAAGACATGTCACTGACCAGAGGCACACCATTGCTCTTAGGAAACACATCCCATTGCGTCCCCTTTATAGTGTTATTTGATGTGAAGTGGAGATAACAGGCCATAGGGTCACCCTCAACATCCCTTGGGATATATGAAAAATTCCTGTCCTTGG